>JAAXUL010000112.1 GCA_013336035.1 Chloroflexales bacterium | reverse complement strand
CCCGCCGCCACGCTGGCCCCCGCCGCCGAGGCTGTGGGCAGCGAGGCCCCGGGCACAGGCGCCGCCGAGCCCCACCGCCCGTCGGCGCCCGAGGCCTCGCTGAAGGCCGGCGAGATCGACGACAACGCCGCCTTCGCCGACTACCTGGCCTACCTGCGGGGCTACCAGTGGGCCGATGTGCGCCCGGCCGACGTCAGCGAGCGCTACCTCATCAGTGTGATCGACGACAGCCAGCGCCCCGTCCTCGACGCCCGCGTCACGGTCTACGACGGCGAGCGGGCCATCTTCCGCGGGCGAACCTACGCGGGCGGCAAGACGATCTTTATGCCGCGGCTCTTCGACACCGCCAACAGCAGCGAGCTTCGCGTCGTGGCCGAGTATGGCCAGGCCCGCGCTGAGACCACGCTCCGCCGCGGCGAGGCCGAGCAGGTCGAGCTGGGCCTGCGCGGCGCCGAGCCGGACAACACCCTGCGCCTCGACCTGCTCTTCCTGCTCGACACGACCGGCAGCATGGGCGACGAGCTGGGCCGCATCCAGGACACGATCGACAGCATCGCCGCGCGCATCGACGGCTTCACGCCCCGGCCCCAGATCCGCTACAGCCTGGTGGCCTACAAGGATGCCGGCGACGAGTATGTCACCCGCCCCTTCGACTTCACGACCGACCTGACGGCCTTCCGCCAGCAGCTGGGCGCGCTGAGCGCCCTTGGCGGCGGGGACACGCCCGAGGCGCTGGACGAGGCGCTCTACGAGGGTGTGGCGCGCGCCAGCTGGAGCGACGAGCCGGCGGTGCGCCTGGCCTTCCTGGTGGCCGACGCGGGGCCGCACGTGCCTGGCGGCGCCCAGTTCAGCTACCTCGACGGGGCCCGCGAGGCGGCGGCCCGTGGCGTCAAGATCTACCCGATCGCCGCCAGCAACACCGACCCCCAGGCCGAGTACGTCTTCCGCCAGCTGGCCCAGCAGACAATGGGCGGCTTCGTCTTCCTGACCTACCAGGAGGGCGCGAGCAGCGGCGCTCCCGGCGAGAGCACCCCGCTCGAGGCCGGCGAGCAGCCCTACACAGTCGAGCGGCTCGACGACCTGATCGTGAGCATCGTCGAGCGCGAGCTGGCGGCCGCTGTCGGCGCCCGCTAGCTGTGGTAGAATCAAGGGCCAGGATCAGCCTGTCCAGCTGAAAGGCCCCCCCATGGGACACCAGGAGCACGAGCGACGGGCCCGGGCCGAAGGTCCGGGCCCTATTCCATGTGGCATCCTCACCATCAGCGACACCCGCACCCCCGAGACTGACACCAGCGGGGCCGCGATCCGCGCTGCACTCACGCATGCCGGGCATGATGTGGTAAGATATACCATAGTTCGCGACGAGCCCTCCGCGATAATCACCCTCGTCAAGTCCTACGCCGCCGAGGGCGTGAAGCTGGTGATCACCAACGGTGGCACCGGGATCGCCCGTCGCGACAGCACCTTCGAGGCGATCGACGCTATGCTTGAGAAGCGCCTGCCAGGCTTCGGCGAGCTGTTCCGGATGCTCTCATACCAGGAGATAGGGGCGGCCGCGATGCTCTCGCGAGCTACCGCCGGGGTCTACGGCAGCATGCTGATCTTCTGCCTACCCGGCTCGACCGCCGCCGTCGGCCTCGCCCTCGAAAAGCTGATCATCCCGCAGGCCGCCCACCTCGTCTGGGAGACAATCCGCCAATGATGCGACGGTAGCGCTTTTCTGGTATAGTATGGAACGTCGCAGCGTCAACCCTGCCGTTCTCTGCTTAGCTGTGTAAGGAGCCAGAGAGCCCATGACCTCAGTAGAAGCCTTCCGTGGTCTGCACTATCCTAATAAGATCGGTCGTCTCTGCTTCCTGTCTCTTGAGGAGGTGATGGGCCAGAATGGTGTGAAGGCGCTGCTTCGCCTGGCCGACCTGAACCAGTACCTCGACGCCTACCCCCCCAATGACCTCAAGCGCGAGTTCCCCTTCGAGGCGATCTCGGCCTACTCAGTCGCCCTGGGCACGATGTACGGCCCCCGCGGCGCCCGCGGCCTCGAGCTGCGCGCCGGCCGCGTGGCCTTCACCCTCGGCCTCAAAGAGTTCGGCCCTCTGCTTGGCATGGCCGACCTGGCCCTCAAGCTTATGCCGATCACCATGAAGCTGAAGATCGCGCTGAACGCCACCGCGCAGACGTTCGACCGCTTCAGCGACCAGTCGAGCCACGTCGAGGAGGAGCGCGGCCAGTTCGTCTACCATATCACCAGGTGCTCGAACTGTATCACCCGCCCCGACCCGGGCCCGGTCTTCTACATCGCCCGCGGCATCATCGAAGAGGCCACCGCCTGGGTCTCGGGCGGCCGCCGCTTCGCCGTCGAGCAGTGCACCTGCATGGCCCAGGGCTCCCCGTCGTGCAGCTTCACCATCGGCAAAGAGCCCCTCGAATAACGAGGAATGAAGAATAGAGAATGCAGAGTTGCCTTGCATTCTCTATTCTCTATTCTTCATTCTCAATTCCCATGCGCTGGCTAGCCCTTAAGCTCATCCGCTTCTACCAGGTCGCCATCTCGCCATGGCTGCCGCCGAGCTGCATCTACGAGCCGTCGTGCTCGCAGTATGGCGTCGAGGCCATCACCAAGTACGGCTTCTTCAAGGGCGGCTGGATGACGCTCAAGCGCCTCGCCCGCTGCGCGCCCTGGGGCAAGGGCGGCTACGACCCCGTCCCCTGAGCGCGCGCGCCTGCCGCAACCTTCGCCCGGCCCCCAACGTCATACCTCGTGCGGGCGGGCCTACGACCAAAGTCGGGGCCGCCAATCTACCCACTGAGCGATGCGGGTGGGCGCCGCCTCTGCGATACTGAGGCCAGCAGAGGCTGACGAAGGCGCTTAGACGCCAGGAAAGGTGCACGGTGGCTGAACCGTCGCGTGAGCTGATCGCACTGGCCCAGCAGGGTAACGCGCAGGCCCTGACTCAGCTGGTGACGAGCCAGCAGCACTATGTCTATAGCATCGCAATGAGCGTGCTCAAGCACCCCGAGGACGCCGCCGACCTCTCGCAGGAGGCGTTCATCAGGCTGTTCCGCGCGCTCCCCCAGTATAACGGCGAGAGCCGCTTCACCACATGGCTCTACCGCCTGGTGGTGAATATGTGCCGCGACGAGCTGCGCCGCCGCGGTCGTCAGGTGCCGGTCGCCCCCCCCGCCCCCGAGGAGGAGGAGGCCGACCAGATGGCCAGCGTCGCCGACGACGACCGCTGGTCGAGCCCCGAGCAGGCCCTCGACTCGCGCGAGGTCCGCGACCAGGTGCGCCGGGCCCTTGGCCAGCTCGAGGAGCACTACCGCCTGGTGCTGACCCTGTACTACTTCGAGGATATGAAGTACACCGACATCGCCGAGATCCTCGATATCCCGCTAAATACGGTCAAGAGCCATATCCGCCGCGGCAAAGAGCGCCTGGCTGTCATCCTCGAGACCCAGGAGCAGCCGCCCGCAGCACGGGCCGTGGCCCAGCAGCCCGAGCGTGAGCCCCGCGGCCCCTTCCCGGGCGCCGCGCCCCTCCGCCTGATGTTTGGTGGCGCCGGGAGGTGAGACAATGAGCGACCACATGAATGCCCGCGACCCCGACGACCGGCTCGACAGTGTGCTGCGCCACGAGTTGCGCTGGGAGGCCCCCCCCGAGCTGACGGCCCGCCTGCTGTCGCTGATCCCGGGTGCGCCTATGCTGGCCATTGCCCCGGCGCGCCCCAAGACGTGGTACAGCATGCTCGTGCTTGTGCTCACCGCCGTGGCGCTCGGCCTATCGCTGGCTGTGGCCTGGCAAATCTACAGCGTCGTCGGCGCTGAGCTTGGCCTCGCCGCCATCATCGAGCAGCTGCGCTACGCACCTATGATCGGCCTCCAGCGCCTCTACGAGGCCTTGCCCGCCTCGCGCCAGGCCGTGGCTGTCCTCGTCGCCGTGCGCGACCAGCTCCACTGGCTGCTGCTCGCGATCATCCTCTGGCTCGCCCTCGACGGCTGGCAGCCGCGCCTCAGGCGCGCCCCCGCCAGCAGGTAGGCGGCTCGGGCCCTCACCCTTCTGCCCCCCTCTCCCGCTCGCTCCACGAGCAGGCGAGGGGGGATCTGTTGTTGGGCCACACCTGTCGCCAGCCCCTTATCCTCTCTCCCGCTCGCTCCGCGAGCAGGCGAGGGGGATCTGTTGTTGGCCAGAAACGAGCGCCCCCTCTCCCGCGCTGCGAGAGAGGGGGCTGGGGGTCAGGGTCAGAGGCTTAGATCCGCTCTTTGGCCCGGTGGAGGCGCCAGGTGCGGGTCAGCAAGGTCATGCCGAGCAGCAGGATGCCGATGAAGGGCACGCCGGCCTCGGTGTTGGGCAGAGGCGCGGGCGGCGGCTGTGGCTGGTAGACGAAGGGCGTGACCGAGGGCGCCACGGTGGGCTGCGCGCTGGTGGGCACGGCCGTGGTGGTGGGGCCCGTCGGCCTGATGGTGGCGGTGGCGGTGGCGACGCCCGCGGTGGCCGTGGACGTGGCCGGCGCGGGGTAGGCCGTCCCGCTGGTCGCCGCAATGCCGACGGTCGCGGTCCGTGGCGCCGCGGTCTGCTGGGCGTTGCCCACCACCTGCACCGTCACGATGTTCGAGAAGAGGCCCTGGGACAGGCCGTCGTAGGTGAGCTGGCCCTGGGTCACCAGGATGGTCCCGGGGGTGACGCTGGGCTTGACGCGGCTGGCGATCAGGATCTCAACCCCCTCGCCGGGCTGCAGCAGAGGCAGGCTGTAGGAGACCTCGTTGCCGTTGCGGGCTGGGTCCTGGCCGCGGTCGGCATCGGTGCCCAGGACCTCGAGGTTATCGGGCAGGACGCTGCGCACCGACAGGTTGCGCACGTCGTTGGCGCCGCCGGCCGCGGGCGGGCGGGTGTTGCGCACGGCCAGGGTGAAGTTGATCTGCTGGCCCGGGTAGACGCTGCCCCAGTCGCTGGCCAGGCGGAAGAAGATCTCGCCGCCGCTGCTGATGCCGGCGCTGGTTGTCGGCGAGATGGCTGCCGGCGAGGCGGTGACGTCGAGGATCGGGATCAGGTTCGAGGGCGTGTTGGTCGGCCCCAGGGGCACGCGGGTCGGGCGCACGGCCGCGGTCGGGCGCACGGCCGGCGCAACGATGCCGCCGGGGGTGGGGGGCTCGGTCGGCAGCGCGTTCGGGTTGGGGGTGGGGGGCGCCGGGGGCGCGACAGGCACCTCGGTGTCGCGCGGCCTGGACTCGGCCTGGCCGCCGCTGTCGCCGTTGTCGTTGTCGTTGTCGTCGTCTCTAGAGGTGGTGGGCGATGGCGGGACAGGCTGGCTAGTGGGCGGGCTGGTGGGCTGGCTGGTGGGCGGCGTGCCGGTGACGGTGGGCACGGGCGTGCTGGTGGGCGGCGTGCCGGTGACGGTGGGCACGGGCGTCGCGGCGCCGGTGACCAGCACGCTCGCCTGCGACGAGCTCACGCCGGCCGCGGAGGCCACGTTTGTGATGACCGTGCCGGCGGCGACGTCTGAGCGCACCTGCACCTGCAGGGTGATCGAGGCCGGGTTGACGTCGCGGATGGTCAGGTTGCAGCTGACGCTCTGGCCCGAGGTAGAGCAGGAGCCCGAGCCCGTGCTGACGCCCTGCAGCACGAGCCTGCTGTCGACCGTGTCCTCGAGGGTCACCTGGCCATCGACGGAGTTGCCGGTGATGACCGAGATGCTATAGCTAAACTGCTGGCCGGGCGCCACCTCGGACCGCGAGGCGACCTTGAAGACGCGCACGCCGGTGACCGGGCCGACGGTATTGGTGGCCGTGGGCGGGGTGCCGGCGG
Organism: Chloroflexales bacterium; assembly: GCA_013336035.1. GTDB lineage: Bacteria > Chloroflexota > Chloroflexia > Chloroflexales > Chloroflexaceae > CAIWXH01. The sequence continues at coordinate 7,358 of JAAXUL010000112.1, read as the reverse complement.
GTGACGTGCTGGTGGCCGTGGGCGGGGTGCCGGCGGGCGGCGTGCTGGTGGCCGTGGCCGGCGTCACCACCGTGGTGTTGGTGGCCGTGGCCGGCGTGACGATAGGCGTGTTAGTAGGTGTGCGGGTCGGGCCCTGCTCGACCGTCGAGTCGGAGGTGCTGGTTGGGGGCTGGGGCGTGTCCGACGCCGCGGGCTGGGGCGTGTCCGACGCCGCGGGCTGGGGCGTATCCGACGCCGCGGGCTGGGGCGTATCTGTAGGGGGCGGCAAAGGCGTGTCTGTCGGCGGGGGCGGCGGCTCGGTCGGCGGGAAGACCGGGTCATCGGTCGGGCTCGCCGCGGGGGGGGTGAGCTCCTGGGCCGGGGCGACGGGCGGGAAGACGAGGCGGTTGGCCCCAGCGTAGAGTGGGAAGGCGATCATCAGCACGCTGACGATGATCAGCGCGAGCTCCCACGGCGTCCAGCGGGCGGGCCCGCGGCCACGACCGGACTGTGGTGAGCGACCCCGTGAAGGAGGCTGCATAACAACTCCTCGTGACGCCGCGGGGCGTCTAGGAAAGGGGGCGCGCGTCGACGAGATCGGCGACGACGACCAAGCGCTGTGTATCCCAGTTTGTGCAGGTGATAAGCGTCAGCACGGGCGTGGGCGTCTGGTCCATCACCTCGATCTGGTTTGGCCAGACGCTCATCGAGCTACGCACACGGTAGACATACCGCCAGCCGCCCGTCTCGACGACCACATCGTCGCCGGGCTTCAGGCGGCCAATATCCTTAAAGACGGCGCCGCGCAGGCCGGCGTGGCCGGAGTAGACGCTGTTGCCGACGGTGCCGGGCAGGGCGGTGCCGTTATGGAAGCCAGCGGCGTACTCGGCCACCTCCCACTCATCGTCGCGCACAAAGACCTCGTAGACCTGCATATCGGCGCCGACCGTGGGCATGATCAGCCGGCGCGGGCGGGGGTCGGCGGCGTCGGGCGCCGTGTGCAGCGGCTGGGGCGCCATAAAGGCGTCGCGAGACGCGCCCGCGCCGGGGGCGAGGGGCAGGGCATCCTCGGGGCGAGTGAAGGGCAGTGAGGCGACATGGGGCGGACCAGCGGGCGGCGGGGCGCTGGCCGTGGGCAGGCCGATTGGTGGTGTCGGCGTCAGCGCCTGGGCGGCCTGGGCGGCGTGGGCCTGGCGCAAGTCGTGCAGCCAGTCGCGGCCGTAGCCGTCGATCAGCCAGTAGGCGAAGGCGAGGACTGCCGCCACCACCAGGGCGCGCTCGGCGAGGTGCAGGGCCCGGTCGAGCCAGGTGCGGAGCCTGAGACCCTGCAGGGCCTCGTGCTGCTGCTGGCTGGCCGAGCGCAGGCGCGCGGGGCGGATCTGCCCGCGGCGGCTCGGCACCTCACTCGAGAGCAGGGCGCTCAGCAGGTCTTCGTCGGCCCCCGGTGGGGGGCTGTAGGTCGGCGTTGGTCGCGGCATCGATCGGCTCGGCACTGGGGACACTCAATCATCCTGGCCTGAGACAGGCTCAGCCGAGGATTATTATACAGGGAGGTCTGCACAGATGCAATAGCCCCATGCCACTACAACGGGAAATTTGCCCTACTTAGCAGCGAGGAGTGTAAAGTCATGTGGAAAACGCTAGGTCAGGGCCGTCACCAGGCGCTCGATCCCCTCGGCAAAGGGGCCTGGCTCAGTCAGGGCCGAGATCATCAGGTGGGCGCCAGGCACCTCACCGTAGAAGTAGCCCGGGTGGGCCAGCACGCCGTGATCGAGCAGCGCGAGCGCCAGGGCCTCCTCGTCGTCACAGCCCTGGACTGCGGGGAAGAGGTAGTAGCCGCCGTCGGGCGGGCTGGCCAGCAGGCGCGGGTGGCCCGCGAGGCGCGCCAGGGCCAGGTCGAGGTTGGCGCGCACCCGCCCGACCATCGCCGCGACGAAGGGCATGCCGCGGGCGAAGAGGGTCGGCAGGAGATGCTGGCTGAGGCTGTTGGCGCCAAGGAAGGTGTCATTGAGCAGCTCGAGCCGCGCCCCGAAGGGGCGGGCCGCCGCGCTCAGGGCCACCCAGCCCAGCTTCAGGTCGGGCAGGGCGAACAGCTTCGAGATCCCGTTGAGTGTAAGCACGGGCAGCTCGGGGTGCAGGCTGGCCAGGGGCGGCACGACGGGCGCGCCGTAGGCGAAGGGCGCGAAGACCTCGTCGCAGATCACAGGCAGGCCGAGCCAGCGCAGAGCCGCCAGGGGCTCGCCCACGACCATCCCCGTCGGGTTGTGGGGCGAGACCAGCAGGACGCCGCGGGTGCGCCGGTCGGCGGCCGCCAGAAGCGAGTCCCCGTCGATCTGCCAGCCCTGGTCTTCGCGCAGCGTGTAGGGCCGCAGCTCGATCTCGCGCATGGCGGCCAGGTACTCGAAGAGCGGGTAGGTGACGTTTGGGGCCAGCAGGTTGTCGCCCGGATCGGCGAGCAGGGCGAAGATCAGAGCGTAGGCCTCGCTGGTGCTCGCGGTGATGAAGAGGTCCTCGAGCGCCAGGGGCAGGGGCGGGGTGCGGCCGGCGTAGTAGGCGACGATGGCGGCGCGGGCGGCCAGGCTGCCGCGGGGGTCGGGCGCGTAGCGCCGGGTGGCCCAGAAGCCCTCGGCGGCCTCGCGCAGCAGCTCGGGCGGGAAGATCAGGCCCTGCGCGGTCGGGTTGCTGCTGGTCAGGTCGATGTAGCCGCCGGCGGCCAGGCGCCGCTGGCGGGCCAGCTCCAGATCGTTCGGGGTCAGGTCGAGGCCATCGTAGACACCTGGCATAGAAAAAGGCTGCCTGGCGAAGGGCTGGCCTCCGCCAGACAGGATGAGGGGCGAAGCCCCGCCTAGCGGTTAAGGGCCCGCGTGAGCCCGCACCAGAAGTCGTCCATCTGGCCGGGGACGAAGGGCAGGTAGAGGTTGACCCGGTCGAGCAGGCCGGCGTAGCGGGCCTTCAAGGCGGCGGGCAGCTCGGCCGGGTCGGCCTCGACGGCGAAGGCCTCGAGCATGGCGTCGCTGACCAGGGCGGACATCTCGCCCCAGCGCTGGGCGGCCGCCAGCCGCGAGAGCTGCTCGCCCTCCTCGGCCCAGCCGTGGCACTCGAGCACGGACCGGTAGGTGGGGGTCGAGGCGTAGAAGGAGATCTGCTGGCGCACGGAGGCGCGCAGCTGCTCGCGCTGGGCCCGGTCGGCGCCGGTGATCACGAAGGCGCTGCCCACCATCACGCACTCCATCGGGTTGCGCCCGCTCTTCGCCGCCCCGGCGGCGATCTGCGGGTGCAGCACCTCGCGCAGGTACTTCGCGCTGTTGAGCGGGTGGGCGTGGAAGCCCTCGCAGAGCTCGCCGGCCAGCTGGGCCAGCCCGGTGTTGACCCCGGCGATGAAGACGGGGATCTTGGGGTACTCGATCGGGCCGGGGTTGAAGAACGGCGTCATCAGCGTGTGCTGGAAGAAGGGGCCGCGGTAGAACATCCGCGTGCCGTTCTGCCAGCAGTCCCAGATCGCGCGCATGGCCAGGATGTAGTCGCGCAGACGCGCCACCGGCTGGTCGAACTGGGCGCTGAAGCGCCGCTCGATGTGGGCCCGCACCTGGGTGCCTAGCCCCAGGACGAAGCGACCGCGGCTGTAGGCCGCCAGGTCCCAGGCGATCTGGGCGGTGACCATGGGGCTGCGCGGGAAGGCCATCGTCACGGCGGTGCCCAGGGTGATCCGGCGCGTGTGCTCGGCGGCCAGCACCAGGGGCAGGTAGCCGTTGTGGGCCGTCTCCGGGGTCCACAGGGCGCCGAAGCCGATCTTCTCGGCCGCGGCGGCCAGCTCGGGCATATTTGTCAGCGGGTTGGCGTCAAGCGGGACGTTGGCGTCAAGCAGCATGGGCTCCCTCCTCGTCGAGGCTTTCAGCGCGGGCGCGATGCGGGTCTATTGTAGACGATCTCGCGCCCCCTATTAGGGCGGGCCGTCGGGGGCGTCGGCGCGCAGATCGACCACCACGACGCCGTCGAGCTCGGCGATGATCGGCGCCTTGTCGGCGGCGAGCCCGGCCTCGACCAGGGGCCAGTCGGGGGCGTTGGTGCCGTTGAAGTACTTGCGCTCGAGCAGCAGGTAGTCGTACCCCTGCGCGCGCAGCGCGCTGGCCACCCCCGGCGCCGGGAAGCGGATGGCCAGCTCGCGGAAGCGGGCGTAGGCCGGCGTCATATGGACCGGGTGCATATAGGCGGGGAGGTGGTGGCCGTGGAAGAGCGAGCCGAAGAGCGAGCCGTAGTTCACGGGGTTGTTGTAGGCCGGGAGGGGCGCCGCAAGCACGTCCGGCGGCTGCGCGGCCAGCCAGCGGTCGACCGCCCGCTCGCCCACGGGGGTGGTCTGCAGGCGCATCGGCGCCAGGTCGATCACCAGCAGCGCGCCGATCAGGGCCAGGGCGAGGGTGCGCCGGCCCCGCAGGCGGGCGGCGACGAGGCTGACCCCAACCCCCGCCAGCAGGGCGACGAAGAGGGCGGTCACCACGCCGAAGCGCGCCCAGACGCGGATCATCTGCACGAAGGGCAGCTGGCCCAGGTAGTAGGCCGGCAGCCAGAGCGGGCTATCCGCGCTGAGCGGCTGGTTGTTGATGTGCAGGTCGGTGCCGAGAGCGAAGAGCGCGGCGAGGGCCGCGGCCCCGGCCCAGCTGAGCACGCGCCGGCGCTGGCCCCCCCTTGTGGCGATGATGGCGAATACCGCCAGGGCCAGGGCGACCAGGCCCACATAGAGCGTCTTCTCGACCCAGTAGGGCTCGGGGCGGACAGCCTTGATCAGCTGGCCCCACAGCGGGTGGTCCTGGTGCGGCAGCAGGAAGTTGAGCGGGTCGGCCGACCAGAGGCGGGTGTCGCGGATGTTATAGCTCTCGAGGACGCCGCTCTGGACGATGGCCAGGTAGGGCGCGGCGCTGACGAGCGCCCCGGCGACCACAGCGAGGGCGGCGAGCCAGCCGCGGCGGGCCAGGGCGCCCAGGTCGGGGAGGGTGAGCATCAGGGCGTAGCCGGCGCCGATCACCAGGCAGATGACCAGGTAGTACTGCGAGGCGCTGCCGACGAGGAAGGTCGCCCCGGCGAGGCCGAGAGCCTGGGCCCAGCGGCGCCCCGCGCGGGTGAGGGTGTCGTCGAGGGCCCAGAAGAAGAGCGGCAGGCCGAAGGTGGCCACGAGCTGCAGATGCCCGACAGCGTGGGCGAGGCGGTAGGGCGAGAGCAGGAAGATCGCGCCGGCGGCAAGGGCGCCGGCGCGGCCGCCCGTCACCCGCAGGGCCCACAGGTAGGTAAAGTAGCCGGAGAGGAACAGGCCGAGGAAGATGATCAGGTTGTAGCTGAAGACCGGCCCGAGGACCCAGGTGATAGGCGCGACGGCCAGATTGCTCAGGTAGGCCAGCTCGGTCGCCATCAGGTCGAGGTCGTCGGGGTAGTTGAGGCGCGGGTCTGTGAAGGGCGACAGGCCGAGCAGGGGGGCCTGGGCCATCCAGCCGACGCCGTAGAGGTGCTGCACATTATCGCCGTACCAGCCGGGGATGGTAGTGCGGGGCGCGGGGAGCACCGGCGCCAGGGCGAGCAGGGCCAGGGCCAGCATCACGACGATGGGTATCGCGTCGCGACGCAGCCATGTCAGCGCGCGAGCCCCGGGGTGCCTGGCTGTAGCAACAGTGATGCTCATCGGTGGAGGGGCTGCTTCCGGCGACACGGGGCGCATTATAGCAGCATTCCCGGGGTGCTACGGCTCAGGGCCTGATGCGGCGCAGGAGGGCGGTGAGCCGATCGTAGTCGTCCTTGAGCAGGCTGGCGACCTCGCGGCCGGCGTGCACGAGGTAGTCGTGGCTATCGGGGCGGGCGCGGGCGATGGCGCGGATACAGGCGGCCAGCAGCTCGTCGCTGGGGGCCTGGGCGGCGAAGAGCACGCCGCGGAAGAAGTCGCAGCCCTCGCTGAAGCATGCCAGCTCGGCGGCGTCGCACTCGTAGACCGAGTAGTGGACGGGGGGGGGCTGGGGCGGCAGGTACTGGTAGATGCGGCCGTTCTCGGCGAAGCCCACCGTCAGGGCCGAGAACTCGGTCTGCAGCACCTCGGCCAGGTCGGGGTTCTCGAAGTAGATCTCTTCGTCGAACAGCTCGCGGCCGCTGTAGGTGCGCCCGCGCACCACGGCGCGGCCGCCGGGCTCTTTGCTGCCGGTGCGGATCTCGTAGACCAGACCGTAGACGGCCGCGCCCTCGCTGCGGGTGACGGCCCGCACCAACGAGCCGAAGGGCGGCGCCGCGAGCAGTTCGTAGGCCCCGGACGTGAAGCGGGTGGTGGACGACTCGATTACCTCACCGATGCGCTGGGTCAACCTCGGCTAAACTCCTTGCTGGCCTTCTTTGCCGAGATGCCTGAGTCTGTCTCGGCGCGGTAGAGGCTGCCCTCGATCATTCGCTGGAAGGCCCGGCGGTCGGGGCCGCGCACGACGGCCTGCTCGTGGGCCCGGGCCAGGGCGACGGGGTAGCCGTCGCCGCGGGCGCACTGATCGTACACCAGGGTGTGCACCAGGTCAACCTGCTCGGGCTCGAGGGCGACCCAGCGCGGGATCTCGACCCGGCACAGCTCGCGGCCGACGCGCATATGGAAGAAGTGGATCAGGTGCTCGCCGTAGCGCTCGACGTTGATCCGGCTCATCGAGATAAAGAGCGGGCCGCGCTGGCCCTCGGCCAGGCCCGCGCCGATCACGTCGGCGTCCACCAGATCCTGGCAGACCATACACGAGGGCTCGCGCCCGGCCCGCACATCGCTGCACTCGGCGCACTTCGCGCCCTTGCCGGCGGGCATATCGATGTCGGGGCAGAGCATCAGGCGGATGGTGCCGATCACCTCGGGCGAGCGGGGGCGGCTGATGTACGAGGCCACGGGCAGGCCGCGCAGGCGCATGCGCTCGAGGTAGGCCAGGTAGCGCTCGAGGAAGTAATCCTGCACGAAGCGCTCGGCGCCCGCCAGCGTCCAGCGCACGAGCGTTCCGTCCTGCAAGGCCAGGGCGGGCAGGTCGTCGCCGAGCAGCTCGTCGGCCAGGTCGGCCAGGGCGAGGCCCTCGTCGACATCGCGGCGGGCGCTGAGGTAGTTGCCCTCGACGGCCACCCGGCGGGCCCCATCGCTCAGGTAGAGGTCCTCGTCGCTGTGGCAGAGCGTGGGGCGCGAGCTGAGGCGGGCGAGCGGGCTCTGGCCGTAGCGCAGGAACACGCGGCCGATATTGATCACGTAGCAGGCCACGCTGCCATGGCGGTCGAGCTCGATCTGCGAGCCATCGGTGGCGACAAGGGCGTAGGCGAGCGGGCGGGCGGGCAGGTCGCGCGCCGTGGCGAGCGGCTCGACGGGGCGGGCCAGCAGCCAGGCGGAGCCCTCGCGG
>JAAXUL010001515.1:1235-1819 GCA_013336035.1 Chloroflexales bacterium | reverse complement strand
GCACGGCGCAGGCGGCGCCGTGCTCGACCCTACGCTGAGCCTGCGGCGGCGCGTGCGGATCGCGCCCGGCGCCAGCGCCCAGGTCACCTTCATCACCGGCGTGGCCGAGGGCCGCGACGAGGCCCTGGCCCTGGCCGCCCGCCTCCGCGACCCGGCCGCCGTGGCGCGGGCCTTCGAGCTGGCCTGGACCCAGAGCCAGGTCGAGCTGCGTGATCTGGACATCGAGGCTGACCAGGCCCACCGCTTTCAGCGCCTCGCCAGCGCCGCCCTCTACCTCGACGTGCGGCGGCGCGCGCGGCCCGAGACTGTCTCGGAGAACACGAAGGGCCAGCCGGGCCTGTGGGCCTACGGCATCTCCGGCGACTTCCCCGTGATGCTGGTGCGCGTCGGCGCCGACGACGAGCTGACCCTGGTGGCCGAGCTGCTCCGCGCCCACGAGTACTGGCGGCTCAAGCGGCTGATGGTGGACCTGGTCATCCTCAATGAGGACGCCGGCGGCTACGCCCAGGGGCGCCAGGATCAGCTTCTGAGCCTGGTGCGCGGCAGCCGCGCCGGCGCCCTGCTGAACCAGCGCGGCGGTATCT
>JAAXUL010001515.1:0-1225 GCA_013336035.1 Chloroflexales bacterium | reverse complement strand
GCCCAAGGCCGACCAGGTGCTGCTAGAGACGGTGGCCTGCGCTCTGCTCGCCACACGCCGGGGCGATCTGGCCCAGCATCTGCGCCGCCGCGAGGCCGACCTGGGCCAGGCCGCCGCCGAGCCCCTGCTCTCCGACGTTCCCGACGCGCCGCTCCCGCCGATCGAGCTTGTCCAGCGCTCGCCCTACGGCGGCTTTACGCCCGACGGCCGCGAGTACGTGATCGACCTCGCCCCCGGGCGGCCCACGCCCGCGCCCTGGACCAACGTGGTGGCCAATGAGGGCTTCGGCTTCATCGTCACCGAGGCGGGCGGCGGCTACACCTGGGCCGCGAACAGTCGCGAGAACCGGCTCACCCCCTGGTCGAACGACCCCGTGCGCGACCCGGTCGGCGAGGCCCTCTACCTGCGCGACGAGCTGAGCGGCGCGATCTGGTCGCCCACGCCGCAGCCCGCCGGCGCGGGGCATGTGCGCGTCCGCCACGGCTTCGGCTACAGCGTGTTCGAGCGCCGGCGCGGCGACATCGAGAGCGCCCTGACTCTGTCTGTCCCCACGGACGACCCGGTGAAGATCTTCCACCTGCGGCTGCGCAACCACGGCGCGCAGCCCGTGCGGCTCACGGCGACGCTCTACGCCGAGTGGGTGCTGGGCGTCTTCCGCGCCCAGATGGCCCCCTACATCGTCACCGCGTATGACGAGGGGGCCGCCGCGCTTATGGCCCGCAACAGCTACAACGTCGAGTTCGGCGGGCGCGTGGCCTTCCTCGCCGCGAGCGAGCGGCAGGTGAGCTACACCGGCGACCGGACAGAGTTCATCGGGCGGAACGGCGACCTCGGGCGGCCCGCGGGCATGGCCGCCCGCAACCTCTCCGGCCGCGCCGGCGTGGGGCACGATCCCTGCGGCGCCATCCGCTGCGCGCTAGAGCTGGCCCCCGGCGAGGAGCGCGAGCTGGTCTTTCTGCTCGGCCAGGGGGCGGACGCCGATGAGGCGCGCCAGATCGTGGCGCGCTACCGCGATCCCGCCGAGGCGTCCTGCGCGCACGAGGCCGCCGTCGCCGGCTGGCGCGCGCTGCTGGGGGCGGCCCGGGTGCGCACGCCCGACCCGGCCCTGGATATGCTGCTGAACGGCTGGCTTCTGTACCAGACGCTCGTCTGCCGGGTATGGGCGCGCTCGGCCTTCTACCAGTCGGGCGGCGCCTACGGCTTGCGCGATCAGCTCCAGGATGTC
>JAAXUL010001514.1 GCA_013336035.1 Chloroflexales bacterium | reverse complement strand
CGAGCCGGCCCTGGCCCGGCCCCGCCTCGGCCTCGAAGGCCCCCACGGGCAGCCCCGCCGCCAGAAACGCGAACGAGGGGTGGTCGCGCACCTCGCGCGGCACGAAGATCGTCTCGCGGCCGCCCGCCTCGCGCACATAGACCCCCATCCGGCTCTGCACCGGGTAGAAGCCCGTGAACACCCGCGGGTCGCCCGGCATCACGCCGAAGTAGAGCCAGGCGTTCAGGCCGACCACGGCGGCCACGAGCAGCGCGAGCGCCCCGCCCAGCGCGGCCGAGGGCGCCGGGGCCGCCCGGGCCAGGCGCAGCGCCTCGCCCCACCCCAGGGCGGCGATCAGGCACGCCGGCGCGACCGCGCCGAAGGTGCGCATCGCGTGGGGCGCGTCGACCGCCAGGAGCCCGGGCAGCAGCCCGACCGCCAGGGCGCCGAGCACGAAGCGCGAGCGCCAGTCGCGCAGCGAGCGCAGCAGGGCGGCGAGGCCGAGGAGCAGCCCGGCGCCCGTGACGATGTCGAGCAGCGGGCGCAGCGGGGCGTGGTGGCGGCCGTTGGCGTCGCCCTCGGCGGTGAACATCAGCAGGTGGCGCCCCAGGTTGGCGTCGAGGGCCCCCAGCGGCGCCCGGCCCCGCAGGGCCGCCTCGCCAAGCAGAAAGACCTCGCCCACCCGGTCGTTGAAGTCGCCCGGGCGAGCCAGCGCGTAGGCCACCAGCGGCGCCGTCGTCAGCGCGAAGCCGAGGGCCAGGGCGCCCATACAGGCCAGCCAGGGGCGCCAGGCACGCCGGTCGAGGCCCAGCAGCAGCAGGCACAGCCACCCCGCCGCCAGCGGCGTCACCCGCCCCGTGTGATAGGTCTGCGCGGCCGCCCCAAGCAGGATGCCGGCCAGGAGCGCGGCCAGCGGGCGCCGGAGGCCCCCGCCCCCCGGCAGACGTCGTAGCGTCGGTGTGCGCTCTCCCTCGCCCGGCGCGGGCGAGGGGGCGAGGGCTATGAAGATCAGCACCCACGCGCTGAGGCTCAGCAGGGGCTCGAACACGGTGGGGAAGGCGAGGCGGCTGATGCTGATGTGCCAGCTCGAGGCCGCGAGCAGCAGGGCGGCGGCGAGGCCCACGGCGCGCCGGCCGCTCAGGCGGGCTGCCACGGCGTAGAGCGGCAGCACCGTCAGGGCGCCGGCCAGCGCCGTCGCCGCCCGCAGCGTCCACAGGTGTACGCCGAAGAGCCGCAGGGCCACCGCGAAGGGGTAGAGGCCGAGCCCCGGCAGGTGCACCCTCAGGTCGAGCACGTAGACCGGGCGGTAGGAGGGGTCCTCGGCGATGTGCAGGGCCACCAGCCCGTGGCGGGCCTCGTCGCGCCAGAGGCCGAAGGGCAGCTGGTCGAGCCGGAAGAGGCGCAGCGCCAGGGCCAGGAGGAAGATGGCGCCGAGGGCGAGCAGCGCCCTGCGCCGCCCCAGATCCCAGGCGGGCGCGTCCCACACACTGGCGCCCAGGCCCCCGGGCGCCGCCGTGAGCGCCAGCAGGCCCACCACGGCGAGCCCGGCCCCCGCCACCACGGACACCTGGGTGTGCATCAGCCCCACCCCGGCGCCCAGCCCGAGCAGGCCCGCCGCGACCCACCCCTCGCCCCCCCGCCCCCTCTGCGGGGAGAGGGGGCGATCATGGCCGCCCCCCCTCTCGCGCATAGCGGACAGGGGCGGCTGAGGGCCTTCAGCCGCGACAAAGGTCTGTCCCCTCGCCCTCAGCAGGCGCGCGCCCGCAAGGGCCACGCTCGCCGCCGCGAGGGCCCAGGGCAGCGGCGGCAGGGCCCAGGCCAGGCCCTGAGGGTCGCGCCAG
>JAAXUL010001513.1 GCA_013336035.1 Chloroflexales bacterium | reverse complement strand
CCGGCGGCTGAGCGAGGCGGGGGTCTTTACGACCCTGACCATGACGGCGGCCCTGGGCGTGAACGACGACGAGATCGGGGCGGTGGTGCGGCACGCGCTCGAGACGCCGTTCGTCGGTGGGGTGAGCATCCAGCCCCAGTTCGGCAGCGGGCGGGGCACGCCGCTCGACCCGGGCCGGCGGCTGACCCACACCGGCGCCCTGGCGCGCCTGGGCCCGCAGACAGGCGGCCTGGTGACCTGGCGCGACCTGACGGCCCTGCCCTGCTCGCACCCCCACTGCTGCTCGGTGGGCTACATGATCCTGACCGACAGGGGCGAGTGGCGGTCGCTGGCGGCGATCATCGGCCACGAGCAGCTGAAGAGCCATCTCGACCTGGTGAGCAACCGGATCGTCGACCCCGAGCTCTCGGCGCAGCTGCGGGGCCTGGTGAAAGAGTCGCTGCTGGGCCTGCTGAGCGAGCAGAGCAGCCTGAGCCACCCGCAGATAGGCGAGCTGTTCCGCAACATCTGCGAGACCTGCGACATCGGGCTGAGCACACTGTTGCGCCTGGCGGGCAGCGCGGCGCTGGGGCGTCAGGACCAGCTGCGCGACCTGCTGGCCCGCCGGGTCAAGCGGGTCACGGTCAAGCCGTTTATGGATGTGCACACGATGCTCGAGGAGCGGCTGCTCCAGTGCTGCACCCACGTCGGCACCCAGGGCGAGGGCGGGGCGCACCAGTGCGCGCCGTTCTGCGCCGTGCAGGCGTGGCCGGCCCTGGGGCGGCAGAAGCTCGCGGCGCGGGCGGCGCTGGATCTAAGCCTACGACAGGAGGAGGCTCTGTGAGCACATATGATCCCGATGAGGCGGCGCGGGCGGCGCGGGCGAGCCAGGAGGCGCGGGCGGCCCAGGGTGCGCCCGCGGGGCGGGCAGCGGTGAAGGACCCGCTGCCCTACTGCATCTACGCGACGGTGAGCCTGATCGCCTGGGTGGTCTCGCCGCCCCTGGCCGTGGCCTTCTTCGCCGGGCTGGCGCTGCGCAAGTACTGGCGGGCATGGCGGGCCGGGCTGCGCGAGTCGGACTGTCTGCTCGGCGACCCACGGCGCGTGATGGCCTACCTCGCGACGCTGATGGTGGCGGGGGCCGGGGTGGTGGTATGGCGGCTGGCCGCGCTGCTGCCGCTGTGACGCTTCTGCGCGCCACAGCCCTGCAAGGCCCTGGCCCATACGGATGTATAATCTAGGGGCGGGACAATCCGCGGCGATCTTATGACGAGGGAGCTCCTGCCATGACCAGTCCACAAGTCTCGTCGACCACACCGGCCACGGGGCCGATCACGACCGTCACCAACGTCGGCCTTAGCCTGATCCAGCTGGGCGCCACTGCCGTCACGGTTCCGCTCAAGACCATCGGCGCCCTCGGCGTCAGCCTGATCCGCCTGGGCACCTCTGTAATGACGGTGCCGATCGCCGTTGTCGCCCCCCAGAGCCGCGACGAGGTCGTCAAGGCGACCAACGATGTGGCTGACGCCGCCGGCCGGCTCTACCTCAGCATCATCAATGCCGTTATTGGCGGCATTGACTCCGCGACACGCACCATCAACACCACGGTCACCGAGGCCACCCAGCCGACCCGCAAGTAGAAGCTGGACGCTTCGGGGAGGGCACAACGCACAACCCTCCCCGAAGCCCTCCTGACCTGTCAGAGCTCTTTAGAAGGCAGGCGGACGGTAAAGGTGCTCCCGCTCCCCTCGACGCTCTCTACCTGGATGCTGCCCTCGTGCTGCTCTACGATATAGCGCGCGCTCGCCAGACCCAGGCCTGTGCCTCTGATCCGCCCGACC
>JAAXUL010000719.1 GCA_013336035.1 Chloroflexales bacterium | reverse complement strand
ACGTTATGTACGAGGTGCCCGCCCAGGAGCATATCGGCCGCTGTATTATCAACGCCGAGGTCGTGGCCGGCCGTGGCCACCCCATCCTTGTGCCACGCACCGAGCGCCCTGAGTACCGCCGCCGCCTCGATGAGGCCGTGTAAGAGGCAGCATACCGGGGCGCCGCCTTGCCGCGGCGCCCCCGCGCCTACCGCCTATGCCTCCTTTCCGCCGCACAGCTGACCGCGCCGCCGAGGAGCCACAGCCCCCCCGGCGTATCCTCGTCGCCGACGATGACCCATCGATCGCTTCCCTGATCCAGATCACCCTCAAAGACCCGCGCTATGAGCTGACGGCCGTCGCCAATGGCCTCGAGGCGCTCAAGGCCTTCGAGATGCAGCCCTTCGATGTGGTCATCCTCGATGTCATGATGCCCTACGTCGATGGCTTCGAGGCCTGCCAGCGCATCCGCGAGAAGAGCGACGTCCCCATCGTCATCCTCACCAGCCGCGACGGCACCGACGATGTCGTCCACGGCTTCGAGCTCGGCGCCGACGACTATATCACCAAGCCCTTCAAGACCGCCGAGCTGATCGCCCGCGTCGAGGCGATCCTCCGCCGCGTCGAGGGCTATAAGTCGCGCCGTGCGCCGCCCATCGTGCGCGTCGGCCCCCTCGAGATCGATGAGCCTCGCCACCGCGTCAGCGTCCGCGGCGCCGAGGTTAACCTCACCCCGATGGAGTTCGAGCTGCTCTACTTTCTCGCCGCCAACGCCGGTCAGGTCTTCGACCGCGAGACCCTGTTCCGCGAGGTCTGGGGCTACGAGTATGTCGGTGAGACCAACCTCGTCGATGTCTGCGTGCGGCGCCTGCGCGAGAAGGTCGAGGAGACACCCTCGCGTCCCCGCCTGATCGTCACCGTCCGCGGTGTGGGATACAAGCTTTCCGAAGGATGACGCCCACATGTCCGACCAGGTTCACGTCTCACGGCACCCCCTGGTGCTCCACAAGCTCGCGCTGCTGCGCAGCAACCTGACCGAGCCCAAGAAGTTTCGCGAGCTGGTGCGCGAGATCGCCCAGCTGCTCTTCTACGAGGCCACCCAGGATCTGGGCCTCGCCCCGCTGACTGTGCAGACACCCCTGGCCCCCTGCGAGGGCTACGAGGTGGCCGAGCGGGTTGGCGTCATCCCCATCCTGCGCGCCGGCCTGGGCATGTCCGAGGCGGTGATCGACATCCTGCCCACCGTCCACGTCTGGCACCTCGGCCTCTACCGCGACCACGAGACCCTACAGCCCGTCACCTACTATAACAAGCTGCCCAATGAGCCCAACATCGACCTGTCGATCATCGTCGACCCGATGCTCGCCACGGGCGGCTCGGCCGTCGCCGCGGTCGATATTCTCAAGCACTGGGGCGCCCGGCGCATCAAGTTCCTTGGCCTGATCGCCGCCCCCGAGGGCGTGCAGAACCTGAGCACGGCCCACCCCGATGTGCCGATCTACCTCGCCGCCATCGATAGCCACCTTGACGAGCGGGGTTATATCGTCCCCGGCCTTGGCGATGCCGGCGACCGCCAGTTTGGGACGGGCTGACGCCCGCGTATGATCACTCTGGCACTCGCCCTCACCTTTGGCGTCGCGGCCGGCATCACAGCTATGCTGACCCCCCCGCTGATCCGGCTCTCGCTTCGCAAGGGCTGGGTGGCGCAGCCGGGCCCCCGTCACGTCCACCGGCGGCCCACGCCGACGGTAGGCGGGCTGGCGATGATCGCCGGCTTCGCGGCGGCCCTGCTGCTCAGCTTCGCCCTCGAGCGGCTCGACCCGGCCCTGCAACGATCGTCGTTCGAGCGCCTGCGCCTGGGCCTGCTCCTGGCCGGCGCCAGCATCGTCGCCATCGTTAGCCTGATCGACGACCTGCGCGACCTGCCGGCGCTGCCGCGCCTGACCGTGCATATCGTGGCCGCTCTGGTGGCCGTGGGCCCCTACCTGTGGGACCACACCCTCTACCTGGATGCTCTGGGGCAGCACACCGAGGCCCGCGGGATCATCCTCACGGCCTTCAACTTCCCCTTCATCGAGCAGGTCCACCTGCACGAGCTCAGCCCCTGGCTTGCGGTCGGCGCCACCGTCTTCTGGATCGTCGGCATGCAGAACATGGTCAACTGGGCCGATGGTCTCGACGGGCTAGCCGCCGGGGTGACCCTGATCGCCGCGGCCATCCTGGGCCTGCACACCCTCGACCTCGAGCCGCCGCAATACACAGTGGCCCTGCTGCCCATGGCTCTGGCGGGCGCCTGCGCGGGCTTCCTACCCTTCAACTTTCACCCGGCGCGCACCTTTATGGGCGACGTGGGGGCTATGACCTTAGGCTACATCCTGGGCGTGAGCGCGATCATCGGCGGGGCCAAGCTTGCCACCGCCCTGCTGGTGATGGGCGTGCCGCTGATCGACATGGCCTGGCTGATCGTGGCCCGCACCGTGCGGGGCGGCTCGGCGGCCCGCTCGGGGCGCGACCACCTGCACCACAGGCTCCTCGACATGGGCCTCTCGCAGCGCCAGGTTGTCTTCGTCTACTACACCCTCAGCGCCGTCTTCGGCGGCGTGGCCCTCCTCGATATCCCCCCCGCCGCCAAGCTCCTGGCTCTGATCGTCCTCGGCGCCCTCGTGCTGGGCTTCATCCTCTACGCGATGCGGCGCGCGCCGGCGAAACAGCAGGCGTAAAAAAGCGCCCCCCTGCCGCATCGCGGAAGAAGGGGCGAGCCCGAGCCCGCGTCGGGCGAGCTAGAGCCGCACCGTGCCGTGGAGGAAGCGCGCCGCGGTCTCGGCGAGGATCGCGGCGCCGACGGGCAGGCAGCGCTCGTCGATGTCGAAGATCGGGGTGTGGTGGGCGCGCACCACCCCATCGCCGAGAGCGGCGCCGAGCATCAGCATCGCGCCGGGGGCCCGCTGGCACATGTACGAGAAATCCTCGGCGCCGAGGCCGGGCTGCGAGTGGTCGAAGGCGTCGGCGCCGAGGTAGCCGCCGGCCACCTGCTCGAGCCAGCCGGCCACGCGGGGGTCGTTCCAGGTTGCGGGGTAGCCGCGGCCAATCTTCAGCCGGTAGCTGCCGCCGAAGGCCCGGCTCACGGCGAAGGCGCGCTCGACCTCGGCGATCAGCTGCTCGCGCACGCGCTCGCTGTAGCTGCGCAGCGTGCCCTCGACCCGCACCTCGCTGGGGATGACATTGGTGGCGCTGCCGCCCTGCACCACGCCGACGCTGACCACGGCGGGCTCGACCGGGTCGACGCGGCGGGCCTTGATGCCGTAGAGGGCGGTGAGCACGGGGATGAGCATAAAGACGGGGTCGCTGCCCTCGTGGGGCGAGGCGCCGTGGCCGCCGCTGCCGGTCAGCACGCCCTCGAAATCATCGACGGCCGCCGAGGTCCAGCCGGCCCTGATCGTGACCTTGCCGAGGGGCAGGGTCGAGTCGACGTGGAGGGCGATCACAGCGTCGACGCCGTCCATCGCGCCCTCCTCGACCATGCGCAGGCCGCCGCTCTTGCCCTCGTCGTCCCAGGACTCCTCGGAGGGTTGGAAGAGCAGGCGCACGCGGCCGCGCAGCCTCTCGCGGGCGAAGCGCTCGCGCAGGAGGTGGGCGGCGCCGAGGAGCATCGCCGTGTGGGCGTCGTGGCCGCAGGCGTGCATCACGCCGGCCTGGCCCGAGGCGTACGGGGCGCCGGTGGTCTCGCAGATTGGCAGGGCGTCCATATCGGCGCGGATGGCGATGATGGGGCCATCGCCGGTGCCAAGCTCGCCCACGACGCCCGTCTTCGCGATGCCCGTCCGCACGGTGATGCCGCCGATCTCATTGAGTGTGTCGGCCACCAGGGCGGCGGTGCGGGCCTCGGCGAAGCTTAGCTCGGGGTGGGCATGAATATCGCGGCGCAGGCGCACAAGCTCGCCAGCGAGCGCGCGGGCTCTGTCGAGCATAGGGTTCTCCTCGGAGTGCACTGAGCGATCCAAGGGCCCAGTATACCATCAGTGCGAGCGTGGTATAATCCGCCCGTTATCTGTGACCTTCAGAATAGGTTTGAGGAGGCCGGCATGGAGCGGCGTGTTGTTGTGACTGGTATGGGTGCGGTGAGCCCGCTGGGGCAGAGCGTGCCCGAGCTGTGGCAGGGGATCGTCGAGGCCCGCAGCGGCATGGGGCCGATCACGCTCTTCGACCCTACCGGCTTCGATACGCGCTTCGCCGCCGAGGTGAAGGGCTTCGACCCGACCCAGCACATGGATCGGAAGGAGGCCCGCCGCACCGACCGTTTCGTGCAGCTGGCCGTGGCCGCCACCAACGAGGCCCTGCGCACCTCGGAGCTGCAGATCACCGACGCCAACCGCGACGAGATCGGCGTCTATATCGCCAGCGGCATCGGCGGCATCGCCACTCTCTCCGAGCAGCTCGACGTGCTGCGCTCGCGCGGCCCGAGCCGGATCAGCCCCTTCCTTATCCCGGCGATGATCACCAACCTGGCCACCGGGCAGGTCTCGATCCTCACCGGCGCCCGCGGCCCGAGCTACTGCATCACCTCGGCCTGCGCCAGCTCGGCCCACGCTCTCGGCGAGGCGGCCGAGACGATCAGGCGCGGCTGGGCGAAGGCGATCATCGTGGGCGGCAGCGAGGCCAGCATCACGCCGATCGGCATCGCCGGCTTCAACGCGATGCGGGCGCTCTC
>JAAXUL010000718.1 GCA_013336035.1 Chloroflexales bacterium | reverse complement strand
GGAGCGGTGAGTCGCGCCCACCGGGGCGTGCTGCTCCTCGACGACCTGCCCGCCTTCGGCGCGAAGCTGGCCCCGCTGCCCGCCATCCTCGACGACCGGGCGGTGACGCTGGAGCGGGCGCAAGGTCCCCTGATTCTGCCGGCGGCCTTTCAGCTCGTCGCCACGGCTCGTCCCTGCCCCTGCGGCTGGTTCGGCGACGTGGAGCACGCCTGCACCTGCACGCCCGCCCTTGTGTGCCGCTACCAGCGCCGCATCCCCGAGGCCCTGCGCGAGCGCATCGAGGTGCACGTGGAGGTGCCGCGGGTGGCCTACGCGCGGCTCTCCTCCAGTCGCCTGGGCGAGCCGTCTGCGGTGGTGGCCGAGCGGGTCGCCGCGGCCCGCCGGCGCCAGACCGCGCGCTTCGCCGAGACCCTGCGCTACGCGACCAACGCCGAGATGGGCATTGAGGAGATCCGCGCTCACTGCGCCCTCGACGGCGCCGGCCAGAGCCTGATGAAGGCCGCCGTCCGTCAGCTCGAGCTCTCGCCCGGCGCCTACCACCGCACCCTGCGCCTGGCCCGCACCATCGCCGACCTCGCCGGGGCGGAGCAGATCGGCCCCGCGCACCTCGCCGAATCCATTCAATATCGCGCGCGACCGACGCTCTGATGCGGCGGTGTGGCAAGGACCCGCCGAGCTCCAACGCCAGCACCTCGCCGCCCTCCGCGGCCGGCCGCCCTCAGTGACAGGGCCAAGTTTCCCCAACTGAGGCGACCTGGCCGCTCCACCTGCTCGTCTTCGAGCGCAACGTCGCGGCACGCCGCTTCTGAGGGCCATGGCGGTGAGGCGGTCGAGCGGCTGACGAAGCTGATACCTGACGGCGGTACGCCGCGCGTCGTACGCTACCGGTGGCACGACCCGACCTGGCTTCTCGCAGAGACGCCGGTAGGCCCATAGCCCGAGGCTCCTCGTACGCCAGCCATTGGACTCATGCCTCCGACCGGCCGGCGCCTGCGGCATGGCGCCGGCCCGCAGTCGCACCTACCCTCACTGGCGCGGCAGCTGGCCACGCGGCGCGCCCGCTGCCCTATAGCCGTGGTCACGACGCTTGAGCCATAACACAGAGCCTGCTGGAGCGGTGGAACGGCTGGGTAGAGAGGCTCAGCCGTTCCGCTCTCCGCTCTAGGTGATCGTCGTCGTGCGGAGAACCCGATGGATCTGATCGATGGCCTGGGCCGTCCCGTACTCCTGCTGGATCTGCATCCCAAGCCAGGCCGCCCGCTCGCGCATCGCTGACGTGTGGACCATCTGATCGATGGCAGCGGCGAGCCTAGGTGCCGTGATCTGGGCTCGTGGAATGGGCTGTGGCCCCACGCCCAACGCGGCCACCCGCTGCCCCCAGAACGGCTGATCAAAGCCGAAGGGCACCGCCAGCGACGGCACGCCGCTGCGCAGGGCCGCCCCGGTGGTACCGGCTCCACCGTGATGCACAATGCCCGCCATCCGGGGAAACAGCCAGTGATGGGGCACCGTGTCGACCACAAAGATGGTCTCGGACTGGTGCGCCCAGCCCTCAAGGGCGCCCCAGCCACCGGCAAGGAGGCCGCGCTGGCCCGTCTGGGCGAGGGCCTCGACGACAAGAGCGGTCAGCCGCTGCGCGTCACTGGCCAGCATACTCCCAAACCCGACATAGACCGGCGGCGGGCCGGCCGCGAGAAACGTGCTCAACTCCGCCGGCGGCTGCCACCCCGGCGGCGGCGGGAGAAACCAGTACCCGGTCACCCGATGGTGGCCTGGCCAGTCGTCTGGTCGCGGCACGACCTGCACGCTATAGGCGTACAGGCGGAGCAAGCCCTGCGCGCGAAGCTGGCGCAGGGGGTTCCGCGCCCCATAGGGCAGGAGGCCAAGCACATGGGTCCGCATGCGGTTGGTGTTCATCCGAAACAGCTGCCAGAAGGCCTGCTCAAACGCGACATGGGTCAGGCGGTTGACGGTGCCGCCGAGCTGGAGCCACGGCGGGGCCACCGGGGAGGGGAAGGCGCGGGTCGGCGTGACCGGCTGCATCGCGGCCTCGATGAAGGGTACGCCCAGGGCCTCGGCCGCGCTGGCGCTGGTCGGCCCGGTCCCGATCACGAGCTCCCCGCCTTGCGCGGCCTGCCAGGTCTCCCGCGCCGCGTCGTCGATGAGGCCGAGCAGCTCGTCGCGCAGGATGCGCAGGAGCTGGATCGGGTTCGCCCCTTGGGTCAGCGTCTTAATCCGGTCGGAGTTCAGCTGCGCCTGGAGATCGCCGCCCACGGGGACATAGTCGATCGCATAAGCGGGGCCGAGCTCGGCGAAGTTCGGCGGTCCGACGACCCGCACCTGATGCCCAACGTGGCGCAAGGCGCGCGCCAGAGCGACGAAGGGCTGCACATCGCCGCGCGAGCCGTAGCTCAAGAGCACAATATCCATCGCAGGCTGCTCGTTCAGGCGGCCACACCCGTGATGCCGATCACCAGAGACGTGGCCGCGCCAGGTTTGCTCACCGTAGCACAACGCGTGTGGGGACGTCAAACGCCCAGGCGGAGCTCGACATAGTCCATCATCACGGGATGGGCTTGAACCATGTGGTGGCGCTTCGCGCACCGGCTGTCCGCCCTCCCACCGCCTCTGAGTCGGCCCCCGCTCGCCTATGGCGACTCGCTGGGGCAGAGCCTCCGGCAGGGTGGAGGTGCCCTTGACCGGCGGTGTAGGATAGAGGGCACCCGTTCTTTTTGACCTGTTTTCGAGTAGCGTGTATGGTCATGGTTTCCCAGCGTTGTCCAGCCTGTGGCGACACCTGCCCACCGGGCGCCGTCTTCTGCATCAGCTGCGGCGCGGCGCTCCAGCGGCCCGCCACCGCGACCACCCGATTGCTGCGCCCGCAGCGCGTGGCAGCGATCCTGCGGTGGCCGACCCCACGCCTGCCGCACCTGCCCAGCAGCCTCGGACAGCGCCTCATCGTCGCCGGTGTCGCGGCGTTCGGGCTCGCACTGCTCACCCTGCTGATCCTCGTCGCCTACGTTGGCTCGTACCGCCCCGGTCTGAGCCCGCTGGGCTGGCTCCTCGTGTTCGCCGGAGCCGCACAGCTCGTCCGCGAAGCACGCCGAGGCGCACCGTTCACAGGGATGCGTCACGCTGTGCTCTGCGCGGCCGTCCCGTTCGGGATGGTCACACGGGCGCCGATCACGACCACCGTGTTCTTCGGCGGCGCGTTCGTGCTGCTCGCGGTCGTGCAGTTCCTCGTCGCCCTGCTCCCGCGGCGCCGCTGGCGACCGTAGCTCGTCGGCACCATCACGGCGCCAGCGCCCGCCTGGGCCTCGCCGCACGCCCTGTCACCTCTAACCCGCATGCGCCGCCCCCCTGGTCCCTGCACCGGATCGCCAGCTGCCGCACCTCCCTGGGCCACTAATCTGCCTGTCCAAGCGTGCCACACCGCCGGAGCCGGCGACACGGGTCAGGATCGCCGGCAGGCCGGCGACGCTGCGCGCCCTGCGCCGTTTCCGTCTGGTGTGGCGCTCGGAGCCCAGGCAGACCGATGCGCCCACGAGGAGGCATAGATGCAGCTGGCAATCGGAGATTCGGTGCGGGCCTGGGATGACGACCGCGGCCGCTGGTGGGAGGGCGAGGTGACGGCGATCTGCGGCGATGAGGCCGAGGTGACCGTGCTGAATGGCGATCACCCCCGCCATCCCTGGCAGGCCGAGACGATTAGCGTGCCCCTCGACCCGGAGTTCATCCAGCCGCTCCGCACTCCCGCTCTTCAGCATCCTGCCTGACTACGGCCACCCAACCCCTGGTGCGGGAGCAGCCACGGCGAGCACCTGACCAGTGCGCTCGTTGCCGCCCATACCCTCCGGCCCGCCCCAGGCTGCCACCAGCATATACAGCGTCCGGCGCTCGGCCCCCCCAAGCGTACAGGCGAAGCAGCCCCGATCGAGCGTGACGGTCTGGAGCACAGCGCCTCCCTCGCGGACTCGCACGCAGCGCTGGTTGGGGACATCGGCGTACCAAACGGCACCCTCGGCGTCGAGGCAGATCCCGTCGGGATAGCCACCCTCGAGGTGCGCCCATACCCGTCGGTTCGCCAGGCTGCCGTCGGGGGCGATGTCGAACGCGGTGAGCTGGTTGGCGTAGGACTCGGCGAGGATGAGTGTACGGTTGTCCGGCGTCACGGCCATCCCGTTCGGGAATGCCACCCCGTCGGCGATCGGGCGGACCGCGCCGTCAGGGGTGACCAGCGCGACCATTCCTGGGGCCACCGGGCCGGCCGGAAAGTCAAAGCCGATCGTGTTGACGTAGGCGTTGCCCCGGCCGTCGACGACCAACTCGTTCCAGGGGTGGCGCGAGAGCCCCGTCAGATCGGCGTGGGTGACAAGCCTCCCGTCCGGCTCCTGGCGCAGCAGCAGCCCCGCCTGGCCGGAGACGAGCAGCAGCCGCCCATCGGGCAGCCAGTCCAGGCTGCACGGCATGCTCGGGGCGGGCAGTATCACCGCGCAGCTCCCATCCCGGTCCAGCGCGCAGATCTCCAGCGCGCCCCAGTCGACGAACCACAGCCGCCCCGCGTGCCAGCGCGGCGACTCACCCATCGCAAGGCCAGTCACCACGGGCTGCGGCTCCGACCACGACGTCTCAGGTGTCTGCATCCGGCCCTCCCTTCCCTCACTCCAGCAAGGCGCCGCACGAGCTATTCC
>JAAXUL010000717.1 GCA_013336035.1 Chloroflexales bacterium | reverse complement strand
GCGTCCAGACTCCGAGGCCATAGGCGAGCTTCAGCAGACGGATCTCACTGGGTAACGGTCTTGCCCACCGCTGCCCCAGCAGCCGCGCCCTCTGCAGGCGGGCGACACGGTGCTGGTGCGCTCGGTGGGCCTCAAGGGCGAGATCGTCTCGATCGATGAGGAGGACGGCACCGCCGCCGTGCAGGTTGGCGGCTTCCGCATGACCGTCGATCTGCGCGAGCTGAGGCGCGAGAAAGGCGAGCCTGACGCGCCCAGCGCTGGCAGGGCCGCCGGCGGGCGCTCGGTGAGCCTGCCGGCCGCCCCTGATGTTTCGATGACCTTCGATATGCGCGGCTGGCGGGCCCACGAGGTGGGCGACAAGCTCGACCGCTACCTCAATGACGCCTACCTCGCCGGCCTGCACCAGGTGCGCCTCATCCACGGCAAGGGCACGGGCGCCCTGCGCCAGGTCGTGCGCGATGTGCTCCAGTCACACCCGCTGGTGACCTCGTTCGCCAACGGCGGCCGCGATGGCGGCGATGGGGTGACGGTGGCGAACCTGGTAGATCGGTGAGGGTGCGAGCGCTCACCCAAGCGAGCCGGAGGCGAGCGCTCACACGCGTGGTACAATGCCAGCGCTATGCCGCAACCCCTTGTCTACCTACTGCTGTTTATCACCCTTGTGCTGCCTATCCCGGGCGCCCTGGCGCTGCGCCTCCTCGGGCCACGCCTCGGCGAGAGGGGCGTGCTGGCATGGGCGGCGGCCCTCTTCACGCTGGCGATTGGCGGCGCACTGACGCTCTCGCGCGCCGAGGTGCCGCTGCTGCGCGTCGGCGACCTGACGCTGCTGCTGCCCAGCACCCGCGGCGACGAGATCGTCCTGCCGCCTGAGCTCATCCCCGCCGACGGGCTCCCGGACGGGGCGCCGCCCGAGATCCCAACCCTCACGCCACGCCCCTCGGTCACCCCGTCGCCGACGACCACGCCCACCGCAAGCGCGACCCCCGAGCCCACGGCCACCGCGACCCCCGAGCCGCCCACACCTACCGCCGAGCCGCCCGCCGGCGGCAGACGCTACACGGTCGAGTCCGGCGACACGATCCGCGCCATCGCCGAGAGCTTCGAGGTGAGTGTCGAGGCCCTTATGCAGGCCAACGACCTCTCGCCCGAGGAGGCCGACGCATTGCGCGTGGGACAGGAGCTGATCATCCCATGACGAGCATCCACACGATCGAGCGCAAACCTCGCCAGGCGACCGAGCAGCCCCCGCTGCTGCTCCTGCTGCACGGCTACGGCGCGAGCGAGCACGACCTGTTTGACCTCGCCGACTACGTAGACGACCGCTTCTATGTGGTGAGCGCCCGCGCGCCGCTTGCCCTCCCCTGGGGCGGCTTCGCCTGGTACCACCTGGGCGGAGCGCCGGGGCGCCTGGTGCCCGACGCCGCCTCGCGCGCCCAGGCGGTCGACCTGATCGAGCGCTTTGTGCCGACTCTGGCGGGGCGTCTCGGCACCGACCCTGGCCGCACCTACGTGCTCGGCTTCAGCCAGGGCGCCATCCTTGGCCTGGCCCTGGCCCTGCGCCAGCCCACGGCCCTGGCCGGCCTCATCGCCTCGAGCGGCTACATGGACCCCGAGCTTATGCCCGACGAGCTGCCCGCGGCCCTGGCCGACCTGCCCATCCTACAGTTCCACGGCACCTACGACGACGTCATCCCCGTGGCGGCGGCCCATATGACCCGCGACCTTATGGCCCAGCTGCCGGTGCGCCACACCTATCACGAGCACCCCATTGGCCACGGGATCCACCCTGACGGCCTGCGCGCCATCCAGACTTGGCTCGCCGAGCGGCTCGATGAAGCGGCAAGATGAGGCGTGAGCCCTGAGGTGTGATCCGGCATGGGTCCACCACACGGCGCACGCCCCCCGTGAGGCCTATGCCGATCTGGAGCATCGCCCTGGGGGCCCTGATCACACTTTTCGTGCTACAGACGGCTATCCTGGCCGTGCTGATGCTACGCTCGCGGCTTCGCAAGACACGTGTACCACCCGACGGATTCCCCTTCATCAGCCCGCCGCCGAGCACCGTGACGGGCACCGAGGTGCAGATCTACACCGAGGGCCGCAAGCTCTTCGAGGATATGCTGGCGGCAATCGCCGAAGCCCGCGAGACGATCTTTCTCGAGACCTATATCTGGAAGGACGACCAGCTCGGCGAGAGCTTCAAGGCGACCCTGGCCCGTAAGTCCGCCGAGGGCGTGGCCGTCTACGTCATCTACGACACCTTCGCCAACCTGGTCGTGCCCCGGTCGTTTTTCCGCTTCCCCGACGGCGTCAATGTGCTGCCCTACAAAGCCTGGCGGCGCCCCTGGCACGTCATCGACTTCCGGCGCTACGGCCGCGACCACCGCAAGATCCTGGTGGTAGACGGCCGGATCGGCTTTGTCGGCGGCTACAATATCGGCGAGCTGTACCGCACCAGCTGGCGCGACACCCACCTGCGCCTCGTCGGCCCCGAGGTGGACGACCTGGTCCACGCCTTCGTGGACTTCTGGAACTTCCACCACCACCCTCACCTGCCGGGCATCCCGATGCCTCCGCGGGTCTGGTCGGCCGAGCTGCGAGCCTACCGTAACGACCCGCTGCGGATGATCTTCCCGATCCGATCGATCTATATTGAGGCCCTGGAGCAAGCCCAGCACCACATCTATATCTCGCAGGCCTACTTCATCCCCGACGAAGCGATCCTGAGAGAGCTGATCCGCGCGGCGCGGCGCGGCGTCGATGTGCGCGTCCTGGTGCCCTGGGAAAGCAACCACGTGGTCGCCGACTGGCTGGCCCGCCACCACTTCGAGCGCTGCCTGCGCAACGGCGTGCGCCTCTTCGGCTACCAGGGCGCCATGATCCACGCCAAGACGGCCACGATCGACGGGGTCTGGTCGACCGTCGGCACGGCCAATATCGACCGCCTGAGCCTGGCAGGCAACTACGAGATCAACATCGAGATCTTTAGCGCGGAGGTGGCGCAGACCATGGAGGCAGTGTTCTTCTGTGATCTGGCCAACGCCCGCGAGATCCTGCACGAGCAGTGGGTCAGGCGCCCCTGGCTGGCCCGGGCGAGCGAGCTGGTGCTGTCGCCGCTCTGGCCATTTATCTGAGGAGCAACCATCACTATGACCACGACGATGCACGTCCCATTTGGCGACCTTGCACGGCAGGCGGTAGATCTGGGCGACGAGCTGACAGGCGCCCTGGCCCGGGTGGCGGTGGGCGGCTGGTATGTGCTGGGCGCCGAGGTGCGGGCCTTCGAGGAGGAGTTTGCCGCCTACTGTGGGGCCGCCAGCAGCATCGGCGTGGCCAGCGGCTTCGAGGCGCTCTATCTGGCCCTGGCGGCCCTGGGGGTCGGCCCCGGCGACGAGGTGATCACCGTAGCCAACGCCTGCGTCTACCAGGCCGCCGCGATCCTGCAGGCCGGCGCCCGCCCAGTCTTCGTCGATGTCGACCCGCAGACCCACAACCTCGACCCCGCGCTGCTCGCGGCGGCGATCACCCCGCGAACAAAGGCGGTGATACCGGTACACCTCTACGGGCAGCTCGCCAGAATGGCCGAGATCCTCGAGGTGGCGCGGCCCCGCGGCATCGCGGTGATCGAGGACGCCGCCCAGGCCCATGGCGCGGGGGACGAGCGGCGGGCGGGGGCCTGGGGCGACCTGGCCTGCTTCAGCTTCTACCCCTCGAAGAACCTGGGGGCCCTGGGCGACGCCGGCGCCCTGACCACAGACGATAAGGCCCTGGCCGATCGGCTGCGCCGGCTGCGCATGTACGGCTGGGGCGAGAAGTACATCACCACCGAGCCGGGCGGGCGCAACTCGCGCCTCGACGAGATCCAGGCCGCCGCCCTGCGCGTGAAACTGCGCCGCCTTGACGCCTGGAATGCCGCCCGGCACGAGCGGGCCGCGTGGTACCGCGCGCTGCTGGCGGGGCTGCCCCTGGGCCTGCCGGCCGACACGCCGGGCCACGTCTACCACCTGTTCGTCGTGGCCTGTGACGCGCGGGACGACCTGCGCCGCCACCTGATTGCGTCCGGGGTGGGCTGCGATATCCACTACCCGCTGCCGGCCCACCTGCAGCCGGCCTACGCCCACCTCGGCTACAAGCCCGGCGACCTGCCCGTGACCGAGGGCCTGGCCGCCACGATCCTCTCCCTCCCGCTCTACCCCGAGCTCACGCGCCAGGAGGTCGAGTATGTGGCGGGGGCGGTGCGGCAGTTCTTTGACTGAGGCGATCTATCTCTTGACACGGGCGGGGCGGGCGCCTAGCATAAAGGCGACAGGCAACAGATTAGTCACAGCGGGCTACAGCATGGCCACCGCGCGACCCGCCCTTGACCGCTGCGCCTCGTGCGGCGACCAGCTGACCGGCGGCTACTACACTCTGATCGACCGGCCCGAGCGCTACTGCCCGCGCTGTATCGCCACGCGGCCGCGCTGCGCCTCGTGCGGCGCGCCCCTTGGCGCCCAGCACTGGCGGCTCCACGATGGGCGGCTGCACCAGGGTGGGAGATTCTTGTGTCCCCAGGCTGGCTGCCAAACCACATAGACAATGACCTATCTGGTGGGTGGGCAGGGTAAGTTTGGTGAAGGGTGAGTCTTTGGGAGCGAATCCGCTGGGCACCAAGTCGTTGCCATATCTAAGCATCAAGAAAGCCAGATCGG
>JAAXUL010000716.1 GCA_013336035.1 Chloroflexales bacterium | reverse complement strand
CCTGGAGCACCACGAGGGTCTGAGCGGGCGCGCGCTCGCCCAGCCGGGTGAGCAGGGCCCGCAGCGAGCGGTCATCACTCAACGGCAGCTCGTCAAGCGTCGTCGGGGACGCCAACGGTGCGTCGCGAACGGTCTGCGCCGCGGCGACGAGTGGGGCGCCCCCGGGAACCTCGGTAAGGGTGCAGGGGAGCGTTTCGGTGAGAGGCAAGATCTGCCTGGCGGCCCGGTTGGCGAGCGTGATCTGCCCCGCGCCGTCGAGGATGAGGATGCCGTCGTCCATCGTAGCGAGGATGGCCTCGAGCCGGGCCTGCTCGCGCGCCCGGGCGTCGATCTGCTGGCGGAGCCGGCTCGCCATCTGGTTGAAACTCTGGGCCAGGGCCGCCACCTCGACCCCGTGGGGGATGGGCACCTGGACCTCGAGGTCGCCGGCGGCCAGCTGCTCGGCCATCCGGCCCAGCTCGCGCAGCGGGCGGGTCGTCTGGCGAGCGATCAGCACCGCCAGGACCACGGCCACCGCGGCAGCGAGGAGCGCGGCGAGCAGGGTCGTGAGGCCCATCCGAGACTGCGCGGACGCGATCGTGGCCAGCGGAACGCCGACCCGCGCGACGCCTGTGGTCCCATCCGCTCGCTCGAAGGGCACGGCGACGAAGAACTGATCATCGCCGGTGGCCGTGCTATGCCGGGCGGTCTCGCCCTGCCCGCCGGCCAGGGCCGCCTGCACCTCCGGTCGGTCGCGCTGGTCGCTGTAGCGCTCGCGCGGCAGCAGCGAGTCGGCGAGGATCTGGCCATCAGCGTTGATGAGCGTCACCCGGGCGTTGAGCTGGCGCCCCAGGTCATCGACGAGCGGATCCAGGTGATCGTCCTCCGCTGCTGGCGCCAGGGTCGCGGCAAGGGTGGCCACCAGGTGGGCCTGGCCGGCCACCCCAGCCTCCAGGGTGCGCAGGTAGGTGTCGCGGGTGACCGTGTAGAGGGTCGCGGCGAGCCCTCCCAGCGTCACGAAGATGAGCAGCGTGGAGGCCACGGCGATCTGCCAGCGCATCTGGCGCGGTGCGAGAGCCATAGATCACTCCACGAGCTGATAGCCGACCCCGCGGATCGTGCGTAGGCGGCAGGGCTGGCTCGGGTCGTCCTCGATCTGCTCGCGGATCCAGCGGATGTGCACGTCGATGGTACGCGGGTCGCCGATGAACGGGTCGTCCCAGAGCTGGCGCAGCAGCTGCTCGCGCGAGAAGACCTGGCCGCGGTGCTGCATCAGGAAGTGGAGCAGGGCGAAGGCGCGCGGCTTGAGCACAAGCAGACGCCCGGCGCGGGTCACCTGGTGGGTCGCGGGGTCCAGCCGCAGGTCGCCAAGCTCCAGGGGGGCGTTGGTGGCGCTCGCTTCACCAGGGACGCTGCTGGCGCCGCCCCGGCGCAGGGCCGCGCCCACGCGGGCCAGCAGCTCGCGCATGCGGAAGGGCTTGGCCACATAGTCGTCGGCGCCGAGCTCCAGCCCCACGACGGTGTCCACCTCATCCGTGCGGGCGGTGAGCATAATCACTGGCACCGACGAGCGCTGGCGGATACGGCGCAGCACCTCGAAGCCGTCGAAGCCCGGCAGCATCACGTCGAGCAGCACCAGGTCGGGCCGGGCCTCCTGAAAGACCGTGAGCGCCTCGGGACCGCTGACGGCGAAGGAGACCGCGTGGCCAGCTTTGCGCAGGCTATACCCGACCGCGGCCCGCAGGTTCTCCTCGTCCTCGACGAACAACACGTGCGCCATCACGCCACCTCCTCCCAGATAGTGTACGCCATCACCCCGCCGGGCGGCGCCGTTAACCTGGCGTTAAACCAGGTGCGGTGGCTCCGTTAACCGGGGCGGTGTAGGCTGGATGGGAGCAAAGGGAGTGTCTCGTATGCGCACCTATCATGGTGATCCTGAGGATGGGGGCGGGCTGCCCCCGCTCGACCCCAATTCCGATGCCTTTCCGGCCACCCGAGGTGAGCTCCCACGTATCCCGCGTGGCCGCACGCTGGCCGAGAACGACGCGGGCGTTGGCTGGCTGCTGAGTCTGCTGGTCCGCGCGAGCGGCGCGCTCGGCGGGCTCTTCACGGCGCTCGGGGGACTCATCGCCGCCGTGGCCCGGCGTCCGCTGCCTACGCCGATCCTGCCGCTGGGCGAAGCCCTCCGACGGGCGGTCGCCCTGCGCCCGTCGGGGCTGCTGGAGCTGGGGGTCTTGCTGCTGCTCGCCAGCCCATTCCTGTATCTGCTTGATCGCCTGCGCCGTCGCCGAGCGATCACGGCGGCGCGGACCAGCGACGCTGACGAGCGTCGCTGACGTACCAGAGAGGGTCCCATGCTGCCCACGTCCCCGCTCACCATCCCGGAATTGCTGCTCCTGACCATCACCGTGGTCGGGCTCGCGCTCATCGTCAGCAATCGGCTGCGCGCCGACCTAACCGCGCTGCTGGTACTGATTGCCCTCGGGGTCAGCCAGGTGCTCACCCCGCAGCAGGCCTTCAGCGGCTTCAGCAACTCGGCCGTGATCACCATTGTCGGCCTGTTTGTGATCACGGCGGCCCTGGAGCAGACCGGCGTGGTGCAGTGGGTGGCCGCGCGCCTGGCCGGGCTGAGCGGGCGCCACGAGGGCCGCATGGTCGCCGTGTTTATGGGCGCGGGCGCGCTGCTCTCGCTGGTGATGAACAACATCGCCGCGGGCGCGGTGCTGCTCCCCGCCGCGGTGCGGGTGGCGCGCCAGGCCGAGGTCCCTCCCTCGAAGCTGCTCATCCCGCTCTCCTTCGGCACGCTGCTGGGCGGCATGGCCACGCTCTTCACCACCGCCAACATCATCCTCAGCGGGAACCTGGTCGCCCAGGGCCAGGCGGGGCTGACCATGGGCGACTTTCTGCGCTCGGGCGGGCCGCTGGTGCTCACTGGCGCGGCCTATATGCTGCTGCTCGGCCGCCGCCTGCTGCCCGCGCGGGATAGCGTGGGCCACGCCGCGCTGCCCGAGGTCGATCTGCGCGCAACCTACCAGCTCGACGAGCGCCTCTGGGAGGTGCGCATTCCCCCAGCGGCGACCGTGGCCGGGCGCACCCTGGCCCAGGGGCGCATCGGCGCCACGACCGGCGCGACCGTGCTCGCGATCTGGCGCGGGCGGGAGGCCCTGCTCCACCCCGAGCCGGACGCGGTGCTGCATGGCGGCGACCTGCTGCTGATGCTCGGGCGCGAGGAGCGCGTGCGCCAGCTGGAGACCGCCGGGCTCCAGATCGGGCGCAATGGCGCGCATAGCAGTGGCGCGCGCAGCGGCCTGCCAGTCGAGCTGGCCGAGGTGGTGATCGGCCCGCGCGCCCCCGCCATCGGCAAGACGCTCAAGGAGCTCCATTTCCGTGCCAAGTTTGGGCTCACAGTCGTGGCGCGCTGGCGCGAAGGGCGGAGCTATCGCACCGACGTGGGCGACTATCCGCTCGAGGCCGGCGATGCGCTGCTGATGACCGGCCCCTCGGAGCGGGTGCGACAGCTCGCCGCCGAGCCGGGCTTCATCGTGCTCCATACCCCGGCGCCCGCACCGCCGGGCGGGCGCAAGGCGCTGTGGGCCGCGCTGATCACGGCCCTGGTGCTGACCCTGTCAGCCCTGGGCTGGGTCGCGACCGCCGAGGCGATGCTGGCCGGCGCGGCAGGCCTGGTGCTCACCGGCTGCATCAGCATGGATGACGCCTACCGCGCCGTGGAGTGGCGCGTAGCGGCCCTCATCGCCGGGCTGCTGCCGATCGGGACCGCCCTGGTCGCCACCGGGCTCGGCGAGCGCCTCGGCGGCGCCCTGGCGGGGAGCCTCGCCGCCTATGGTCCCCTGGCCCTGATCGCTGGACTGTTCCTGGTCACGATTGCGGTGACCCAGCTCGTCGGCGGCCAGGTGGCCTCGCTGATCGTAGGACCGGTGGCGGTGAGCACGGCCCTCCAGACCGGCGTCAACCCCCAGGCGGTGGCGGTGGCGGTGGCGATGGCCTGCTCAGTCTCCTTCCTCACACCGATCGCCCACCCGGTCAACATTCTGATGATGGGGCCGGGGAACTACCGCTTCAGCGACTTTTTCCGCGTGGGCCTCGGGCAGGCCATCGTGGCCTTTCTGACGATGCTGGTGGTGATGCCGCTGGCCTGGTCCCTCTAGGGCTCTGGGGGTGAAAGACTTCCCACTGTAACTGGCGGTGGTCAGCATGCATCGATAGTGCAGCGAGCCCACGCGGTGGGCCCTGGACTGACTGCCAACGTGAACGCGAGGCTATCGATGACGATTACTGCTCCTATCCACACCAGCGCGCCGAGCATTGACCGGGTGCTCGGCGCCGGGGTGCCCGTGTTGCTCGTGTTTGGCCGCCGGGGCTGCCAGCCCTGCGACCAGATCGCCCCGGCCCTGGAGACGCTGGCAGCCGCCTACGCTGGCCGCGCTCTGGTCGCCCGTATCGACGCGCCCGAGAACCCCAGCCTGGTCGAGCGCTTCGGCGTGACCCACCTGCCGGGGCTGGTCTTCATCCAGGGCGGGCGGGCTGTCGCCCAGGCGAGCGGGGCGGCGCCGGAGGCGGCGCTGCGCGCCTAACGTGAAAATAGGCGGGGCAGCGGCCGTCAATCAGCCGCAACCGCCATCGGTTCCAAGGTGACGTTGTAACCAAGCTGCTCGATCTGCCGGCGCATGCGCGTCAGCAAGCGGTCCTTCTGCCGC
>JAAXUL010000715.1 GCA_013336035.1 Chloroflexales bacterium | reverse complement strand
CTACGAGCAGGCCGGTGCCGTCGACAAGACCCTGAAGCTCTACGAGGGCCACTTCCACGACCTGCTCAACGACCTCGACAAGGAGCTCGTGCTCGCCGACATCCAGCAGTGGATCGACGCACGCATCCCTGGGGCCTGAGACGCTCGCTCCGCGCGGCATTGCTACTTTCTTTGAGCAGTGCCGCGCGCCCATCAATGTATCTGGGCGCAACCTTTCATCGTAGGGGAAGCAACGGAGGAGCAGCAATGAGCGCGACCACGCAAGAGATGATTCCGGGCTACACGTACGGCACAATGGAGGCCAGCATCGAGCGCTCACGGAGTTAGACGAATGAACTTGAGCATCACGCACATCGGTACGGCGGCCATGCTGCTAGAGATCGGGGCGCTGCGGCTGCTCACCGACCCGGTCTTTGACCCCGCCGGCGAGCGCTACAGCTTCGGCTGGGGCACCGGCTCGACCAAACTGAGCGGGCCGACGATTGCGCCAGAGGACATCGGCCCGATCGACGCCGTGCTGCTCAGCCACGACCATCACGAGGATAACTTGGACCGAGCTGGGCGGGCCTTCCTGCCCCAGGCGAAGCGCGTGCTCACAACGCCTCCCGGCGCGCAGCGGCTGCGTGGCAATGCCGAAGGGCTGCGGCCCTGGCACAGCGTCTGGCTGGAGGCCGGCCCGACCCGCGTGAAGGTTACGGCCACGCCAGCCCGGCACGGCGCGCTGATCACCCGGCCGCTGGCGGGTGCGACGATCGGCTTTGTGCTGGAGTGGGAGAGCCAGCGGCAGGGGGCGCTCTACATCAGCGGCGACACCATCTACTACCACGGCGTCGACCAAGTGGCGGAGCGCTTCCGCATCGGCGTGGCGGTCCTACACTTGGGCAAGGCCCGCTTTCCCATCACCGGGCCGCTGCGCTACACAATGGATCACCGCGACGCGGTAAAGGCGGCGCGAGTATTGCGCCCCCAGCAGATCATCCCCATCCATTATGAGGGCTGGAAACACTTCAGCGAGGGCAGGGCGGCGGTTGAGGGCGGATTCATGCGCGCCAGGCTTCCGGTAGAGTTGTGCTGGCTCCCGCTCGGCCGACCAACAACGATCAAGCTGTGATCCGTGTACGACGCGCGTGCGAAGTCAGATCAGACGCTATGTACTGCAGGACAGCACATACGTTTGACAGTCCTGTGAACTGTCACCGTCTCGCAGTCCAACTGATAAGGTGAGGGTGCGCGGGGGCAGGGGGATGTAGCGGTCCTTCAGGTTCTGGACATGGCGCAGATAGGCCTGCTGGGTCGTGGGGGCCAGGCCTTTGAGCTGCATGTCCTCGAGCATGGGCTGGCGTAAAGGGGTCACGATGATACCTCCTGGTGAAAAGCGATACGCCACCAGGAGGTATCGTCACATGGGCAGCAGGAGCCAGCAAGGCATCAGGGAAACACACAGCCTAGGGGTAGGGACTCTCTGCGCGAAGCGCTTCGTTCAACGCGCATTATGCTCGGGTAAGGGCAAGAACTACTTCAGCTCTTTCAGCCTTTATACTGTCCTGAGGCCATCTTGTTGCTGCAAGTGTTCACATTTATGCATTGAGCATCGAGCAACACCCAGTATGTGACGGCAGAATCTGCGGCTTCACCGTCGTCAAGTCTCCCTCGTGCGTGCGCTAAGGGTATACCCTGGGCGTGCTGGCCACTGCGGGCGCAGACGCTGCATCAGCGGGCGAGCGCGTGGCACGCCCAGCATGGCTCGGCGGCCGATGCGATCCGCCACGCCCTGGCCGCGCAGGATTCCGTGCGCGCGGCCGACCTGGTCGAGCTGGCCGCGACAGCCATGAGCAGGAGCAGACAGGAGGCCACGCTGCTGGGCTGGCTGAGGGCGCTCCCCAACGAGGGGATCCGCGCCAGACCAGTCCTCAGTGTGACGTACGCCCACCTGTTGCTCGATCGTGGCGAGCTTGACGGCGTTGAGGCCCGCCTGCGGGACGCCGAATGGTGGCTGGACACGACCGTAGACCATCGTGCCGGACCAGGAGCTCCGGCGGCGGCGATGATCGTCCGCGGCGAAACGACCTTTCGTCGGCTCCCCGGTGCGATCACCATCGCCCGTGCCGGCCTTGCCCTGGGCCAGGGCGATGTGCCGGGAACCGTGGCTTATGCCCAGCAAGCCCTCACCCTCGCGCCCGCGGACGACCATCTGACGCGCGGAGCGGCGGCGGGGTTCCTGGGGCTCGCCGCCTGGAGGCGTGGTGATCTCGACGCAGCGCACCAGATGTTTGCCGCGGGCATGGCGAGTCTACACCAGGCCGGCAACATCGCCGACACCATCAATGGCGCCACCACCCTGGCTGCGATCCGGATCGCACAAGGGCGGCTCCGCGAGGCGATGCAGACCTATGAGCGAGGCTTGCAGCTGGCGACCGAGCAGGGCGGGTCAGCGCTCCGCGGCGCGGCCGATCTTCATGTGGGCATGAGCGAGATCGCGTGTGAGCGGAACGATCTTCCTGCCGCCATGCAGCACCTGCTGCATAGCCAGCAGCGGGGTGAGCACACCGGGTTCCCGCACCACCGCTATCGCTGGCGGGTCGCCATGACGCGCCTCCAGGAGGCCCAGGGCGATCTGGACGCGGCCCTCGACCTGCTCGACGAGGCCGCGCACCTCTACGTGCATGACTTTTCCCCCCATCTGCGCCCGATCGCGGCGCTCAAGACACGGGTGTGGCTCGCGCAGGGTCGGTTGGATGAAGCCGGCGAGTGGGTCCACACGCAGGGCGTGTCCGTTGAGGATGCGCTCAGCTATGAGCATGCATTCGTGCACATCACTCTGGCACGGGTGCTTCTGGCCCGCTCTATGGGCGACCGCGCCGACCGCTCCGTGCGTGACGCAATGGGACTCTTGGAGCGCCTCCTGCACGCAGCAGACGCAGGGCATTGGACGCAAAGAATCATCGAGATCCTGGTACTGCTCTCGCTCGCCCACCGGGCGCACGGCGATCTCCCGGCCGCGCTGGCGGCGCTCTCCCGCGCCCTGACGCTGGCGGAGCCGGAGGGCTATGTCCGCGTGTTTGTGGGCGAAGGTGAAGGTGCACCGATGTTGACCTTGCTCCGCGAAGTGGCCAGGCATGGCATCCGGCCAGACTACACCGCCAACCTGCTGGCGGCCTTCCCGAACAGCGGCAGCCAGGCGCCGCTGCAGGAGCCTCGTCCCGCAGCGCATAGCCCGCAGCCCTTCGAAGAGTCGCTCAGCCAGCGTGAGCTTGCCGTGCTTCGCTTGTTCACGACCGAGCTTTCCGGCCCAGAGATCGCCCGCGAGCTCAGGGTCGCCTTGAGTACCGTCCGCACCTATACCAAGAGCATCTACAGCAAGCTCGACGTCAACAATCGTCGGGCAGC
Source organism: Chloroflexales bacterium (assembly GCA_013336035.1). GTDB lineage: Bacteria > Chloroflexota > Chloroflexia > Chloroflexales > Chloroflexaceae > CAIWXH01. The sequence continues at coordinate 1,312 of JAAXUL010000715.1, read as the reverse complement.
CGTCAAGCGGGCCACAGAGCTCGGTTTGCTCTAGCCACAGCGTTCCCCGATCGCGCACGGCTGCTGCACGGGCCTGGGACTGCCCCAGGCTTGCTTTCGTGGTAGGTTCTGGCGGCTTCGCGCCACAGCTCACCACGGACGACCCCCACATGCCTCCCCACATGTGGGGAAGACAGCTCCCCACATACGTGTGTATGGTAGGGCTACAGGACACGAACGCCTGCACCGACATCGGGACGCATCCACAGGGGGAATGGATAAGCCACAGTATGAGTGCACCACACGTAGCGACGGGCGACGGAGACGGGCGGAGAGACTATGAGGTGCGCCTTCAAGGGCACCTGGATGACCGCTGGGCCGACCGGTTTGGCGGCCTGACCCTCACGCGAACAGACGATGGCGAGACACGCTTACGCGGCCCGGTAGCCGACCAGGCCGCGCTGCACGGCCTGCTCAGGAACGTGCGCGACCTCGGTCTGCCATTGCTTTCGATCATGCAGGTTGAGCCGCAACCGGCGAGCGGGCCGGGCGGGGACGCGGACAGCGCCCCCAATGATTCGACACAGGAGACGACCATATGAACCGTAATCGCCAGGAGCGCACGATGAAGATCACCACCCCAAGCCTCATCCGCTGGTCCGGTGTATCCGCGATGGTGACCGGGATCATTTTCGCGGGCATTCAGCTCATCCACCCGCCCGACGTGCTGGCGTCCGTCAATACCAGCGCATTCATCGTCATCACGTCGTTGAAGACGCTCATGTGCCTCTTTGGCCTGTTCGCCATTGCCGGGCTCTACGCCCGCCAGGTGGAAGAGACGGGCTGGCTGGGCCTCGCGGGCTATCTCCTGCTCACAATCTTCTATGCCGTCCAGATGTGCTTTGCCTTTGCCGAACCCTTGATCCTGCCGCTCCTGACGACGGTAGCGCCGACGTTTGTGGAGAGCGCCCTCGGACTCTCAAGTGGGGCCGGTGGCCCGATGGATCTCGGCGCCTTCGGCGTGATCTATCAGGGCATAGCGGTGCTGTATTTGCTCGGCCTGCTGGCGTTTGGCATTGCGATCGTCCGCGCCGGCATCCTGTCGCGCTGGGCGGCCGGCCTGCTTGCCGGCTCGGGGCCGTTAGCAGCAATCATGGTCGCGCTGCTTCCGCACCAGATCGAGCGACTGGCGGCGGTGCCGATGGGGGTCGCCCTGATCTGGCTCGGTTATTCCCTCTGGTCGGAGCGGCGCGCGCCGGCCGCGGCGATCGGCGCCGGCACCGCCAGTGCCCACCTGCGCCCAACCGCAGCCAAGTAAGCCCGCGGGAAACCG
>JAAXUL010000714.1 GCA_013336035.1 Chloroflexales bacterium | reverse complement strand
CCGGCGAGGGGGCTGGGCGTGGGCGAGGATCTGCCGGCGGGGGTGGCGCGCGAGTGGGCGGCCTGGTGCCTGCACCCGCGCTACCTGGCGGGCTTCTACGGGAAAACGGTCCAGCGGACCTACTACGACGAGGTGCGCACGCCGCTGCTCTGGCTGACCTTCGGCGACGACCCGATCGCCACGCCGCGCAACGTGCCTGCGATGCAGGCGTTCTACCGCGGGGCGCCCATCGTGAGCCGGGTGATCCGCCCGTCGGCCCTGGGGCTGCGCACGATTGGTCACCTGGGCTTCTTCCGCGAGCAGGGGCGCGAGCGTCTCTGGCCCGAGGTCTTCGCCTGGCTGGCGACCGTGTGGGCGCCTACAGTGTTGCCGGCAGAGCCAGGATCTGGCGAGACTCGCGACGACAGGAGGTGAGATGATGATCACGAGCGCGACCGCCTTTGCCGACTATTTTGCGAGCGTGCGTCGACGCACGCTGACCTACGCCCGGGCTGTTCCGCCCGACCAGCTCGACTGGGCGCCGCGGGAGAGCGAGTTCAGCTGCGGCGACATTCTCCGGCACCTGATCGCCGCCGAGGCGATGTTCGTCGGCGTTGCCGCGACGGGGATCTGGCGCTACCAGGGCCACACCGCCCATGACGACGACACCCTCGCCGGGCTGCTCGCCCGCCTGGAGCAGGGCCACGCCGAGGCCCTGACGACCCTCCGCGCCCTGCCTGACGCGGCCCTGCAGGAGCAGCGCCCCTCGCTGGATGGGCCGTCGCTGCGCGCCTGGCGCTGGCTCATGGCCCTGGCGGAGCACGAGATCCACCACCGCAGCCAGCTGGCGATGTACCTGACCCTGCTGGGCGTCACGCCGCCGCATATCTTTGGCCTTGGCGTCGAGGATGTGATCGCCCGCGCGACCGGGTGAGCGGCCGGCTAGGGGTGACTGAGGCCGAGGTGGGGTTCTGGCACGGGGTGAATCCCGAGGTAGCCCCGCGCCTGACCCCACCGGACGCGCTGCCGCCCCGGATTTCCGCCGGGTCGGTAGGCGGTAGGGCAGAGCGCCGACTTCGCGTAGCGTATTCGGGACAGCTCAAGGGGGCGCGAGCTGACAGCGCTTGGGTGGGACGCACAACGATGCGTTGAAGCGGCCCCGACGAGGGAGACCCGATGACTACGCTCGACCTCATCGCCGCCCTGCGCACCGCCATCTATCACAACAACATCGACGGCACTGCCCGCCTCCTCGACGAGCTGGAGGCCCGGATGGGGCCCGAGGCGCTGGCCGATCTCCTCGAGGCAATCCTGGCCGCGGGGCCTGCGGCGCCGAGGCGAGTCGCCCCGGCCGCACCGATCCCGGTAGCGTGCGCGTGACCATGATGACAAGGCGCTCACAGGACGAGGAGGGGGCGGATACGATCGCTGTCCCAGTCCGGCTGGCCGATCGCCTCGCTCAGGCTCTGCCCATCGCGCACCTTATCCCACTGGCCAAGCAGCAGCTCCAGAATCCGCTCGTAGAGGAGCGAGCGATCGCGCGGGAGCGCCCCGTCGTGGTACAGCACGAGCGTCATCATCGTCAAGAGGAGCGGCGTGGCCGCCAGGGCCTGAAGCCGCGGGCGCCCCAGGGTAGTGTCGAGCAAGGCGCGCTCAAGCCCTGCCGCCTGTGAGGCGTCGAGCTGCCCGGTCGCCACAAGCTCCCGGTACCAGGCGGGAACGAAGTGGCGGATCTGGCCGAGCGTGAAGGGCGCGAGCTCGTCGACCTCCCAGTCGGTATCGTCGTGCCTGGCCCGCGCCTCCCAGTGGCGCCATCCCACCAGATCGCGGAAGCGTTCATCAAACGCGCGGGTTCGGCATGTGACGATGACTGACACCTGCTCATGAGTACGCGCGAACTGGTGGACGGCCTGGAGTGTGCGGAGGCGGTCAGTCGTGACCCCAGGCGCACCCTCCAGCGGAACCTCGTCGAGCCCGTCCAGGAGCAGGCGCGCGCCCCCTCGATGGAGTGCCTCACTGAGCAGTTGTTCCGCCGGGCCGATGTTGAAACCACTCAACTCGTCGCGCAAGGCAGCGAAGATGGTCTGATCACTCACCCCATCGCGCGCGAGGCGCCCGGCCAGGGTACGCAGCGAGAGCAGGATAGGAAGCGAGTCTCGCGGTGGCCCCCACGGTGTATCCGGGCGGAGGCTGCTTTCCTGGCCGAGCGCGCGCTGGGCAAGCTCCCAGCCGAGGTAGCGGAGAAACGTTGACTTGCCGCTCCCGGGGCTCCCGGTCAGGACATAGCAGCGATAGCGCCGCACGCGCTCGACGACGAGCATCGGCCGGGTCAGATACACGCGGGGGTGCGTGTAGATGCGAAAGACCTCGTCCAACATCGGCTCGGTGAGGCCACGGTTGGTCGTGTTATCGGGCTCGTCCGTGCCTGCTGGTACGCCAACAATGTCGAACGCGGCTCGGGATGGGAGCGCGTTGTCTGGGTGATAGGCGGCTTTGAGCACCTTCGTGCTCCCGTCGCCGTCGAAGTAGTCGCTCAGTATCTGCTCAATTGGCCCCTCGGCAAATGAAGCGCTGACATCTCGGACCACAAGCTCAGTGTAGACCTTCCCGAGATCAAGCCCGCGGCCCCGTTCGTCAAGCTTGGGGTCGAGACCCCGCAGGGGGAGGCGACGGAGCTTCGCCGCCAGACGCGAGAGATACCACACCAGTTGCCGGCGCTCATCCTCGCCCGGGTCACGGCCATAGATGATCTGGCCCAGGTTCACCGCGACGGCAACTCCATCGATTCGCGCGTCGTGGCCGACCTCGAGTGTCCCCGTTGTCATATCGCCGCCAGCCACATTCCCAATGGAGACATCACCCATCTGGCTGTGGTCGCCAAACGCCAGGGCCGCGACGCGCGCCCGCGCGTCAGGGGGCAGCGTTGTCGCCTGATACGAGAACATCGCGCGGGCGCCTTCCACCCCCCATACAGCAATCAGCGCGCGGAGCTTGGCGGCGAGATCCTCTTCGCGCTCCATCCTATTCCTTCGCCCGATAGTCGCTACTGGTCAACCTGGCAGGGATTGTACGGACGGCCAGCGGATGTGTCCAGCGGGGATGCCGCTGTCGGGCCAAGGAACGCCTTCGTAGCATGTCTGCCAGCGCGGGAGCCGTGGGTTGGGAAACACGATGGCGCATCCTGGCCATCGTGCAGCCAGTAACATGAGGTGGCTCGTCGTCTGGCAAGGTGCGGGAATTGACGTGCATAGCGTATGCTCGCCTGCGCTTCGTGGCCACCTATCTGCTACCTCTGGCCCCAATCTCCACACTCCAGGCCGATAAAGTTGGGCACGGCCCACGGGGCGCCGGGTGGGAGGATGGGGACGAAGGCCGTGCCGTCGACCTCCAGATCTTCGCCCGCGGCGGCGGGGAGGCGCATGGCCAGGCGCACCAGCCGTCCGTTGTAGGGCACCCCACGGATCACGATCTTCTCACTGGGCGCGTAGGTCTCCTCCACCGTAACCTCGAGGAGGGTGACGAGCTCGGGGCTGAGGATGCACCAGGTGGAGCCGGTATCGACCACGACCTCCGTCGTCAGCCAGCCCCCGAGCCGCACGGGGACCACCAGCTGCGCGTGGTGTGTCGAGCCGACGAGCTGATCGCGGTAGCACGTGGCCCCGACGGCGAACCCACACGCGCGGAGCGGGTTGAGAAACGACACGGCCTGCCCTACAGCTACAACACGCGGGTGATGATCGTGGTCGCCGGATCGTTCTCGCGGGCGATGAGGTCCCGGAGTGCCGCGAGGTCGGCCGAGGCCCCGAGCAGCACGCCGCCCCGCACCATGACCCACTGGCCCCGGTACGGGCTGGCGTGATCGCGCAGCCAGGCCTGCGAGGCGCTGAGCCAGAGTTGGGCAAGTCGACTGGCGCGGAATGCCGGCGACGCCGCATCCGTATCCTGGAGCATCAGGCTCCCCAGTGTCGCTCCAGCGCTGGCCGCCTACCTCAGTTTGCCGTCGATCGCGGCGTCCTGGTGCTCGTTGCGCAACCTGTGCGCCTATGATGCCAAGCCCGCCCGCAGCGGGGCACGAAGGCCCGACCCCGTTGGAGGTCGGGCCGGGCGTGGGCGGAGCCGCCGCCTACCTGATCTCGGTCGTGAAGCCCTCGGCGTAGTACGTCATGCCGCCGAACAGGCGCTCGTCGATGAAGTTGATCTGCGTGGTGATGCTCACCCGCTGACCCTTCGCGAAACGAAGCGCCTCCTCTTCGGTCTTGGCGACGTAGTAAAAGTCGCAGTCGCCCGTGAAGTCGGCGAAGATGGGGTAGCCGCCGGCAAGCCAGCTCTTGGCTCCTACCTCGCGCACCGTGGCCGGGTTGTCGATGAGCCAGGTGCCTTTCACATTCTCCTTGTACGACTTCCACTGCACGTCGGTCATCGCCTCCTGGTTCCGCATAAGCTCGGTACAAGGCGGTGCGAGAGGCCGCTCGGCGATGGGCGGGGCAACGGGCGGGGCGACCGTCGGCGCCTCCCGGGCCGACGGCGCGACATTTGCGCAGATGGGCCATACATGCGGGTGTGCGGATCGGGAGGCAACCTCGACGCGGTAGCGCGGGGCCTTCGCGCCGGTCGCGCGTGAGTGCGCGAGTCCGCCCGCCAGGTGGGACCACCCACCGCCTGAGCCTCTGGCAGTGGACAACCTGATGAGCGCCGGGGCCACATCTATAGCGCTACCGCTA
>JAAXUL010000111.1 GCA_013336035.1 Chloroflexales bacterium | reverse complement strand
CGCATGCTCGATCTGGCGGTCGTAGCCTATATGCCCAACAATGCCTACGTGGTCTGGGGCCAGCCCGCCAACATCGCCAAGCTCCAGTCGGCGGTCGCCGCCGGCCCGCCCTACCAGTGGTCGGGGGCCTACGCGCCCGCCATGCGGCTGGCGCCGTCGCTGCACGCCCGCGCCGGCAGCCCGACCCCCGGGGCCATGGTCGATGTGACGGTGCAGGTCTACACCACAAAGGGCACGCCGCAGACCCTGGCCGAGATCCAGGCCCTCGGCGGCGGCCTGCTATCGTCGGCCAACCCGGTGCTGAACCTGACCAACCTCTCCCTCCAGGTGCCCGAGCAGCAGCTGTGGGCCCTGGCGGCTCGCCCCGACGTGTTTAACGTCGAGCCCTTCATCGCGCCGGCGCGCAACGACGAGGCCCAGGGCCAGATGCTGGCCGGCAACTTTACCACCAGCGGCGGGAACGTGGTGCCCACCGGCCCCGGCTACCTGGCCTGGCTCAGCAGCCTGGGTTTCCCCACCTCACCCGCCGACTACCCGATCGTCGATGTGACCGATGATGGCGTCGACCAGGGCAACCCCGCGGCGGTGGTGCAGGCCGACTTCTACGAGCTAGGCAGCACCGACAACCCCGACCGCATCATCTACGCGGTGAACTGCACGACCGACCCGAGCGCTAACGGCATCGCCGGCCACGGCAACCTGAACGCCGGCATCGTGGGCGGCTACAACAACCGCAGCGGCTTCCCCTACGAGGATGCCCAGGGCTACAACTTCGGCCTGGGTGTCGCGCCCTACACGCGCCTCGCCAACACCAAGATCTTTGCCAACAGCGGCTCGTACAGCATCGCGAACTGCGGCGGCACAGTGCAGGGCGTGGTGCGTGCCAGCTACACCGCGGGCGCGCGGATCACCTCGAATAGCTGGGGCGCCGATGTGGGCGGCGCCTACACCGCCGACTCGCAGGCCTACGACGCCCTGACCCGCGACGCGTTGCCGGCCTCGGGCAACCAGGAGATCCTGCATGTCTTCTCGGCCGGCAACGCGGGCCCCGGCGCCAGCACCATCGGCTCGCCAGGCACGGCGAAGAACGTGCTCACCGTCGGCGCCAACGAGAATGTGCGCGACGAGGGCACGCCCGATGGGTGCGGCACGAGCGCTGCCAACAACGCCGACGACATGGCGACTTTCTCGTCGCGCGGCCCCACCGACGACGGGCGCGTCAAGCCGGATGTGACGGCTGCGGGCACTCATGTGCAGGGCCCCGCGGGCCAGCCCGGCTTTAGCGGCGCCGGCGTCTGCGGCGCCAGCACGAATGACTTTACAGCGCCCGGGACCGACGCCTACTACCCGCCCAACCAGACGCTCTACTCGTGGTCTTCGGGCACCAGCCACTCGGCGCCGGCCATCTCGGGCGCCGCCTCGCTGGCCTACGAGTACTATCGCCGCGTCCTCGGCGGCGGCGAGGCACCCAGCCCGGCGATGCTGAAGGGCCTGCTCATCCACGAGGCCCGCTTCCTGTCAGGCGCGGGCGCCGGCACAGCGCTGCCCTCGAACGGCCAGGGCTGGGGCACGCCCAACCTGGGCAGCCTCTTCGCCGACACGACCAAGCGCACGGTCCTCGACCAGTCGATCACCTTCGGCGCGACAGGCGAAGAGCAGACCTTCACCGGGACGATCGTTGACCCGGGCCAGCCTTTGCGCGTCACCCTCGTCTGGACCGATGCGCCCGGCTCGACTAGCGGCAACGCCTATGTCAACAACCTTAACCTGGAGGTCACCGTCGGCGGCGCCACCTACCGCGGCAATGTCTTCAGCGGCGGGCACTCGACCACAGGCGGCAGCGCCGACTCGCGCAACAACGTCGAGAATGTCTTCCTGCCGGCGGCGCTCAGCGGCCCGGTGGCGGTTCGCGTGCGGGCCGGCAATATCGCCGGCGACGGCGTGCCCGGCAACTCCGACACCACCGACCAGGATTTTGCCCTGATCGTCTCGAACGTCGATCTGGCTGACATACCCGTGCTCGGCGCCGGCGTCCCGACCTTCTCCGACGTGAGCGGTGGCGACGGCGACGGCGTGATCGAGCCGGGCGAAACAGTCTCGATCAGCATCCCCTGGTCGAACGGGGGCACCGGCCCGGCCACCGGCATCAGCGGCACCATCGCCGTCACCGGCGGCAGCGCCACACTGGTCAGCGCTACCTCGGCCTACCCCGACCTGAGCCCTGGGCAGACTGGCGCGAACCTGACGGCCTACAGCTTCACTATCGACCCGAACTTCCCCTGTGGCAGCAGGGTCAGCTTCAGGCAGACCCTGACCTACAGCGGCGGCGACCCGCTGAGCTTCGACTTCTCGACCGGCACTGGTCAGGCCGTCCTCAGCACGCCGACGAGCTACGCCTATAGTGGGGCGGCCGTGCCAATTACCGACAATGCCACCGCCAGCGTGACGATCAACGTCAGCGCGCCCGGCGTGACAATTGGCGACCTTGATGTGCGCTTTGACGCCACCCACACCTTCGACGGCGATCTCGAGATCACGCTGATCGCTCCCTCGGGCACGACAGTGCTGCTCGCGAACCGGCGCGGCGCCATGGAAGATAACTTCACGGGTACGATCTTCGACGACGAGGGCGCGACGGCAATCGGCGCCGGCTCGGCGCCATTCACCGGTCGCTTCAGCCCCGAAGAGCCCCTTGCGGCCCTGGACGGCCAGGCTGCGAGCGGCACGTGGACGCTTCAGGTGCGCGACCTGGCCGATGGCGATGTCGGCAGCATCACGGGCGCCTCGCTCGATATCGCGTCGCGCTTCTACCTCTGCAACGAGTCGCTGCTCCAGGCGGGCACTGCGGCCTTCAGCGACGCGCAGGGCAACAACAATGGCGTTGTCGACCCGGGCGAGCCGGTGACGATCAGCATCCCCTGGACCAACCAGGGCACCAGCGCCGCGACCAGCGTGAGCGGCACCGTCGCGGTGACGGAGGGCGGCGCCACCATGGCGGACGCGACCTCGGCCTACCCTGACATCGACCCGGGGGCGACCCGTGCGAACAGCACGCCCTACCGCTTTGTGGTCGGCAATACGACCCAGTGCGGCACCAGCGTGAGCTTCGAGCAGAACATTAGCTACAGCGGCGGGCGCAGCGCCAGCGTCAGCTTCTCGACGCCGGTCGGCCAGACAGAGCTGAGCGCGCCCACCACCTACCCCTATAATGGCACGCCGCCGCTGCCTGTTCCGATCAACGATTTGCGCACGGTCACTATCGCTTTCGACATCACCGCGCCGGGCCTGACGATCGGCGACCTCGATGTGCGCTTTGACGCGATGCACACCTGGACTGGCGATCTCGAGGTGTCGCTGATCTCGCCCCTTGGCACAACGGTCTCGCTCGCGAGCCGGCGCGGCTCCTCGGGCCATAACTTCACCGGCACGATCTTCGACGACCAGGCGGCCACACCGATCGGCGCCGGCGCCGCGCCCTTCACCGGAAGCTTCCGCCCTGAGACGCCGCTCAGCGTGCTTAATGACACCCCGCTCGGCGGTACCTGGACGCTGCGCGTGCAGGATATGGTGGGCGGCGACACCGGCCGTATCACCGGCTTCGCGCTCGACGCCCGCGTGCCCGTGATCTCGTGCGACCCGCTCATCAGTGCGCCCGAGGTGAGCGCCGGCCCTGATGTGAGCGGCAGCGAGGGGGCGCCGCTCGCCCTCAGCGGCAGCGTGGTCAGCGCTGGCGACGACAGCGTGACTGCCAGCTGGAGCTACGCGCCGGGCGCGGGCGTTGACGCGGGGGCCAGCTGCTCATTCACCGACGCCAGCGCGCCGGCTACCAGCATCACCTGCACCGACGACGGCAGCTACACCGCTACCCTCAGTGCCTCAGACGGCGTCAACCCGGCGGTCACTGATAGCGCCACCGTGACACTTAGCAACGCCGCGCCAGTGGTGGCAGCGGTAAGCACCAGCCCGAGCACAGTCTATGTCGGCGATGTCGTGACCGTGGCGGCGGGAGCCTACAGCGACGCGGGCGCCAATGACGAGCACATCGCGGCGTGGAACCTGGACGATGGTACAACCTATCCACTGCCGGCGGGCGGCGGCAGCGTCGCGGGCGTGACCCACACCTATAGCGAGACGGGCATCTACAGCGTGCGACTGACCGTCACCGACGACAACGGCGGCATAGGCACGGCGGCGACCAGCGTCACGGTGCAGCCCATGTGCGCGGACGCCGAGGCCTTCGATGGCTTCGATCGGGCCAACGGCAGTATTGGCTCGCGGCTCTGGGCCGGCCTGAACAGCCTGGGCGCCTACCGGATCGTCGGCAAGCAGGTCGATGTGCAAAAGGGCGGTATGATCTACTGGCGCAGCGCGGCCTTCGGGCGCTCGCAGTTCGCCTGCCTCACCCTGACCCAGATCGACCCGGCCAGCCAGCGTCACACGATCGTCCTGAAGTCGCAGCCGGGCGGCTGGGGCAACGGTGTTATTCTCGTCAGCTACAACGCCGTGGGCCGGACCATCGACATCGAGATACGCGACAGGGCCACCCGGCAGTGGCGGCAGATCGGTTCGTTCCCGGCGGCGGTGGCCGCGGGCGATCAGCTCGCAGCGCGGGCCCGCGCCGACGGCAACGTGCAGGCCTATGTGAACAACACGCTGGTCGGAAGCGCCGATGCCGGCCCCTTCTACGCCGGCCGGGGCGGAAGGATCGGCGTATGGTATCAGCAGGCGGCGAGCGCAGTCTTTGATAACTTCATAGGCGGCAGCCGCTAGTCTACGTGCCCCGCGGCTCGACCTGGCCCTTGCGAGTTGTAGAGGGGACGACCCCTGCCGCCTGCCCCCCGATGTCCCAGTAGCCGGGGCCCTGGCCGCCTGCATCTACGGCGCCAGGGTCACCGGCGCTCACCGGCACCAGCGGAGGCGAGCTAGTGCCGCCTGTCACGACGGGCACGACAGGGGTGGCGAGAGGGCGATCAGGTCGCTCGCCGGGCTGAGCAATCATACGCTCGGCGCCGGGTGGAGACTCGTCACCCGTGACATAGCGAAGCTGCCCGCTGTCGATCATCTGGCGGACGAGCGACTCGGCCTCGGCGGCGCCGACTTGCAGCTCATCGCGCAGCACCTGCGTGATCTCGGCTCGCCCTTGGTGCATACTGCTCTGGTGGCGCGGCCCAAGCTGGCGGCGCAGGATCTCGACCAGATTATCACTCTGTTGCTCGGTCATGGGGCCCTCCTTGCATCGCCCAATCCCTCATGCAAAGAGGAGCAAGCTCCGTGCCACGCTACTCTGCGTAGCGCAGCGCCTCGCGGAAGGTGGCGGCGATAAGCCGGTGCCCCTGAGCGTTGGCGTGGATATCGCCAGAGAGGATGAAGGTGTGGGTGTAGAAGCGCCCATCCGCGAAGGCGTGGTAGACCTCGGCCACAGCTACGCCGTGTAGCTCTGCCTCCTCGCGGATAGCAGCGTTGAGCCGCTCCACCCAGAAGGCGTCGCCGTCCTCTACGGAGGGGTTGCCGCCGTAGGGATTATAGTAGGTCATCACAGCGATGTCGGCCGTGGGCCCGGCGGCCGCGCGCAGCTCGTCGAGAATGCGCGCCAGATTGCGCCGGGCCTGCTCGACGGTGGCGGCTCGCTCGGCGGGGGCGGCCCGCTCGACGCCGCGCAGGTCATTCCCGCCAATATCGAGCGTGATCGGGCTCACGCGCCGGCCCTGGCCGCGGGCCTGGCGGATGAGCCCGATGGCCTGTGGCAGCTGGCGGTCCACAAATGAGCCTGTGGTCTCGCCGGGGGCGGCCAGGTTGACCAGATCGATCGGGGCCCGGGCGACGAGGCCGGCGCCCAGCAGGGCGGGGTAGCTCTCGGCGCCGGCATCGTCGAGCCCGAAGCCCCAGGCCAGCGAGTCGCCCAGGGCGAGATAGAGGTCGCCCGGGCCGTGGGGCGTGTACGCCTGGGGGCGCCGCTCGGCCCAGGCGATGCCGGCCGCGATCAGGGTCAGGGCTAGAATCGCGGCGATGAACGGCAGGAGTGTGCGCTTCATGTCAAATGAAAAAGCCCCTGCGCAGCAGGGGCTTTCCTGGGGAAAGGGGTCGCCGGTTTGGTAAGGCCTAGCGGACCTCACCAGCGGCGACGCCCATACGCTTACTATCATTCATGGGCATCACCTCCTTCGTGCCTGGACGGCATTTGTGATTGAAACGTCCCACGCAGGTACTATACCGAAGTCTAGGGGCCGTGTCAAGGTCAGCTTTGGCCAATCGGGCAGAATCGGTCTTAAGGCGTAGATAGAGTTGGCGTCGGGCTGGATAGGGGCGTGGGCGTGCCGGCGAGCGGCGCGCCGGTGGCGGCCAGTGGTGTGCGCAGCAGCGAGGGGATGATCAGGGTCTGCCCGGGCTGCAGGTCATTCGGGTCGGTCATGCCATTAGCGGCCACGAGCTCGTCGACGCTGGTCGCGAAACGCTCGGCCAGAGCGCTCAGGGTGTCGCCGGCCTGCACCGTGTAGAGGGCGGCCGCAGTGGGGGTGGGCAGGGCCAGGCTGGCGAAGGCGGTGGCCGTCGCGTCGACGTCGAGGGTTGGCGCGGGGGTGATGTCGAGGACCGCCGGCAAGGTGGGCAGGACAGACTGGGGGGGCTCGGGGGCGCAGGCTGCCAGGGTCACCAGCAGACAGACGGCGGCCAGGGCCTGTCGAATTCGAGCGGAGTGGAGGAACACAGTGCAGGTACCTCAGCGTTATGGGGTATACTGTAGACTATTGTACTGATATGACCGAAGGTGCGCCATGCCGATTACATTAAAGAGCCCCCGTCAGATCGAGCTGCTGCGCGAGTCCGGGCGACTTGTGCGCGAGACGTTCGATCTGCTCCGCGAGCATATCAGGCCCGGCGTGACGACCGCCGAGCTTGATGCCATCGCCGAGGAGTTCATCCGCTCGCGCGGCGCGGAGCCGGTCTATAAAGGGTACGTGCCGCCGGGTCGTCGTGGATGGTCGAATATCCCTCCCTTCCCGGGTTCGATCTGCTCGTCGGTGAACGACGTGATCTGCCATGGCATCCCGAGCAAAAAAGAGCGGCTGCGCCAGGGCGATATTATCGGCGTCGACATCGGCCTGCGGCTGAACGGCTGGATCGGCGACGCCTGCGAGACGTTCCCGGTCGGCGAGGTGGACGAGCCGACGCGCCATCTGCTCGACGCCGCGAAGCGCTGTCTCGAGCTGGGCATCGAGCAGGCCCGCATCGGCAAGAGCCTGGGCGACATCGGCGCGGCAATCCAGCGCTTCGCCGAGGGCGACGGCTTCTCGGTGGTGCGCGAGTATACCGGCCACGGCCTCGGGCGCAATCTGCACGAGGACCCGACGGTGCTGCACTATGGTGAGCCGGGCACGGGGCGTAAGATCCTGGCCGGCATGGTCTTCACGATCGAGCCCATGATCAACGCGGGCGGCCCCGAGACGAAGCTCGAGCGCGATGGCTGGACCGTCCGCACCGCCGATGGGCGGCGCTCGGCGCAGTTCGAGCATACGCTGGCAATCACTGAGGATGGGCCGATCCTGCTGACGGCCTGACAAGGTGCTCATGGAAGCTAATATGCCCCTCGAGTTCCAGCTTGTCGACGCCCTGCTCGCGGGCGACCAGGCCGAGGCGCAGCGGATCGCGCGCCAGATCCACGAGCGCGGCTTCGACATAGTGACGATCAACGAGGCCCTCAAGGAGTACCCCCACCTTGAGGAGCCACTCTACGCCGTGCTCCAGGAGGTCATCCCGCTCTCGCGGCGGGCGGCCAGGCGGCGGGCCATCCGGGCCGCTGAGGAGCGCGACTGGGGCGATTGGCCTGAGGGCAAGCGACCGGCGGAGTGAGCCCAAAGGGCGCGGAGAGGGCCAGGCCCTCTCCGCGGTGTGCTGCCGTCACTTGGGCTATGGGGCTCAGGGTTGGCCTACAGGAGCCTGTAGATTACCACGGTGGCCAGGTCGCTGCTGTCGCGCAGCAGCACCTCGATCTCGCTCGCGTCCACGGAGCCGCGGCTGTAGGGGTCGAAGTTGGCCGCGCCCTCGACATAGTAGTAGTAGGTTGTGCTGCCGAGGCTGAAGCCGCGCAGGTTGCTCGAGCGGGCGCTCAGGCCGGGGGCGACCTCGATCAAGGGGTCGTCCACGTCGCCGCCGATGCGGGCGCGGATGGCCTCCTGGATGGGGGTCAGGTCGTGGGATGCGGCCAGAGGGGTCGCGGCGGGGGTGGCCCACGACAGCGCCCAGATCAGCACGCCGGCAACGAGCAGCAGCTCGAGGCCGAGCAGCGTAGCGAAGGCCTGCGGCCCGATCCGGCGGACAGTACCTGCCTCGTTGCGCAGGGCGTGCTCTGCGCCCGTATGTGTCGTAGCGTTGATCACGGCGTGGCCCTCTTCGCCCTCTGGCGCCGTAAAAAAAATTAGTGAGACGGGGTGGATCGTATAGCTGTGAAGCTCACCCCCCAAGTGTAGCAGATGTCTGGAACGGTCGCCATAGGTCTAAAGTCATAGAAGCTGAATGCCTTGTAGCGGATGATCGGACGGTCGATAGCGTGCTGCCAACTATGACGAACCAGAGCAGAAAAAAGGTCCATCGCTCGGGCACGAATCTGGCGGCTGTGCTGGTCGTTTGGGCCGCCGGTGTCGGCGAGGCCCTGCTGCTTGGGCGCCTGATCGCCCGCCTGCTGGCAGCACGGCCCGATAACCCGGCCATTATGATCTTATACGGCATCACCGGCCCGATCGTCACACCCCTCGCGGCCCTTGACTATGATCAGCCGCCGTACGGCGCCGCCCTCGAGTTCTCCACGCTGGCCGTAGCGATCCTGGTGCCGCTGCTCGCCTATCTGGCCTGGCTCTTGCTCACCTGGCGCAACAGTGACCCTCGCGCCGACGTCTAAGGTGTGATTGTGACACCAGGATGTGAGAGGAGCGCTGCTATGGAGACGCTTGGTGATATTCTTTTCTGGCTTGTTGTGGCTATGGGCATCGCCCTGGCCCTGGCGGCGGTGGGCCTCGCCCTGAGCTGGCGCCAGATAAGGCAGCTGCGCGTGCCGGCGACGGCCGGTTTTTTCGCCACGATGCACTATGTTCCCCTGACCCTGGTCATCCTGCTCGATCTGCTTGACTTCGGGCTCGACATATTCGCCGCGCCGATCAGCTGGATAGTGCTCGACCGGCTAGGGCTGAAGGGGCTGCGCAACAAGGCCGCGATCGAGGCTCTCATCCCCTTCACCCAGCCCATACCCACCTTCACGCTCAGCTGGGTCGCCGCGCGGGCGCTCAACCTGGGGGACGAACCGCTCGTGCGGGTGATCGAGGGCGAGGCCTCAGCGACTGACCCCCTGCTGCCCCGCTAGAGTCTGGCCCGCCCTGCTCCGGCAGGCTATAATCAGAGTAGCGGCTGGATCTGGGTAGCGCCGACGCCCCGGTTCGCCCTGACCTTGCGGGTGTACACCTACTATCGTGCTGCAATTCCGGCCGCGCTGATCGTTCAGATCAGCGAGTTCGCGACCCAAGCCAGCGCTCGCAGGCCGTCGCATCCATGGTGAAAGGGCCTGTCTATGGGCGAGCCTGACTTCGAGCAGGCCCGGCGCTACGCGTTGCGGCGCCTGGAGCGCGAGCTCGACCCCGCGCTCTGCTACCACTCTATCGCCCATACGCGCGACGAGGTCGTGCCCGCCGCCGAGCGGCTGGCTGCGCTGGAAGGCTTTGGCGGCGAGGACCTGATGCTGCTGCGCACGGCGGCCTACTTTCACGACATCGGCTTCGTCGAGTGCCGCGCGGGCCACGAGGCGACCGGCGTCCGTATCGTCGAGGCGGCCCTGCCAGGCTTCGGCTACGCGCCAGATCAGGTGGCGGCCATCGGCCAGTTGATTTTGGCCACCAGGCTGCCGCAGCGGCCGATCACCCCCCTCGCCGCCATCCTGGCTGATAGCGATCTCGACATGCTCGGCCGCGAGGACTTTCTTCTGCTCAACCGGATGCTGCGCACCGAGCTCGACGCCTTCGGGGCGGCCGTCAGCGACGCCCAGTGGTATCGGCAGCAGGCCAACTTTGTGCGCAGCCACCACTACTGGACGGCCTCGGCGCGCCGGCTGCGCGATGATGGCAAGGGTCGGAATCTTCGTGCCCTCGAGGCGCTGCTTGCAGTCGCCGAGGGGATCAGCCCGCAGGGCGGCTAAGGACTCTGCCTATGGCTCTCGCAAGTCTCGGGCACTATATCCCCATTGATCGTCGCTTCGCCATTGCCCGCGCGGGCGGGCTACCCGAAGACGCCGTAGGCGCGGCCCTCTTCGCCGATATCTCGGGCTTCACCCCGCTCACCAACACGCTCGCCCGCGAGCTTGGGCCTCAGCGCGGCGCCGAGGAGCTGTCGCGCCAGCTCAACCGGATCTACACCGCCCTGATCGCCGAGGTCGACCGCTATCACGGCAGCGTGATCGCCTTCGCGGGCGACGCTATAACCTGCTGGTTTGACTCGGTCGATGAAGGCCTGGCCAGCGTGGGCTCGAGTGGGCGTGGCGATGATGGCCGGCCATCCGTTTCGGAGAGGGCCCTTCGCCCATCATCGAGGGCGGCTGACCGGGTCGTGGCCTGCGCCCTGGCCATGCAGCAGATTATGGCCGGCTTCGCCGAGCTGCGCACGCCCGGCGGCGAGGTGGTGACCCTGGCGATCAAGGTGTCAGTTAGCTTTGGGCCCGTGCGGCGCTTTGTGGTGGGCGACCCCGCGATACAGCTGATGGACGCCCTGGCCGGCGCGACGATTAGCCGGCTGGCCATGGCTGACCAGGCCGCCCGCCGCGGCGAGGTCCTCGCGACGACCGAGGTGGTGGCCACCCTGAGCGCCCCCCCGCGCATCGGCGAGTGGCGTCTCGACGAGCGGCTCGAGCGCAGCTTCGCCACGATCCTTGGGCTGGCCGCCCCTGTGCCGCCCGACCCCTGGCCGCCCCTGGATCTCGCCGCCGTGCCCGAGGAGCGCCTGCGCCCGTGGCTGCTGCCGCCTATCTACGCGCGGCTTGCCGGTGGCCAGGGCCAGTTTCTGGCCGAGCTGCGCCCCGCCGTGGCCGTCTTCGTCCAGTTCGAGGGGATCGACTACGACGGCGACCCCGAGGCCGGGCCCAGGCTCGACGCCTTTATGCGCTGGGCCCAGGGGATTGTGGCGCGCTACGAGGGCGCCCTGCTCCAGCTGACGATCGGCGACAAGGGCAGCTACTTCTACTGCGCCTTCGGCGCGCCCCTGGCCCACGAGAATGACCCGATCCGCGCGGCCCAGGCCGCCCTGCTGCTGCGCAATCCGCCCCCGGCGCTCAGCTTTGTCGGCACACCGCGCATCGGCGTGAGCCAGGGCCGCATGCGCACCGGGGCCTACGGCGGCGAGACACGGCAGACCTACGGGGCCCTTGGCGAGGAGGTCAACATGGCCGCCCGCCTGATGCAGGCCGCCCCTCAGGGCCAGGTCTACGTGAGCGCGTTAGCCCAGGCCGGCGCCGCCGGCGCCTTTGTCTGGGAGCAGCTGCCGCCGCTGAAGGTTAAAGGCCGCGGCGCGCCCCTCGAGGCCTACAGGCTTGTCTCGACCCCCGAGCACACGCCGGCCCTTATCCAGGCGGCCCGCTACGGCCTGCCCCTGGTGGGCCGCAGCGGCGAGCTGGCCCGCATTGGCGCCCTGATGGAGGAGGCCCTCGCCGGCCGCGGCCAGATTGTCGCGATCAGCGCCGAGGCGGGCCTCGGCAAGTCGCGCCTGGTGGTCGAGGCGATGCACCTGGCCGAGGGGCGCGGCATGGCTGTCTACGCGGGCGAAGCCCAGTCGTATGGCACCAACGACAGCTATCTGGCCTGGGAGAGCATCTGGCAGCCGTTTTTTGGCCTGGATAGGGCCACCCCCCCGGCCGAGCAGATCGCGGCCCTCGAGGCCGCGCTGCTGGCGATCAACCCCGCCTTGCTGCCACGCCTGCCGCTGCTGGCCCCCGTGGTCAATCTGCTCATCCCCGACAACGACCTGACCAGCTCGCTCGATGCGCGCCTGCGCAAGATCTCGCTCGAGGGCCTGCTGGTGACCTGCCTGCGCTCGCGGGCGGCCGAGCGGCCGATCATGCTCGTGCTCGAGGACGCGCACTGGCTCGACCCCCTCTCGCACGACCTGCTCGAGCTGGTGGGGCGGGCCACCGCCGACGTGGCGGTGCTGATCGTGGCGGCGATGCGCCCGCCAGAGCTTGACTACCTGCGCCCGCCGCGGGTCCTGGCCCTGGAGAACTGTGCCCAGATCATTCTGGCTGAGCTGTCGCCCGGCGAGGCGGCTGACCTGATCGCGCTCAAGCAGGTTCACCTTGACATGCCGGTGTCCCTGCCCGACGAGGTGGTGGCGCGCCTGGTGGCGCGCAGCCAGGGCAACCCCTTCTTTATCGAAGAGCTGCTCAACTATCTGCACAGCCGCGGTCTGGCGCCGCAGACAGCCCACGAGCTAGAGCAGCTCGACCTGCCGGCGAGCCTCTACAGCCTGATCCTGAGCCGGATCGACCAGCTGAGCGAGGCCCAGAAGGCCACGCTCAAGGTGGCTGCCGTGATCGGGCGCCTGTTCCGGGCGGCCTGGCTGTGGGGCGTGCTGCCCGACCTCGGGCCGCCGCCTGATGTGCGGGCCGACCTCGACCGGCTCAACCGGATGGAGCTGACCCTGCTGGACCAGCCCGAGCCTGAGTCTGTCTACCTCTTCAAGCATATCCTCACCCACGGCGTGGCCTACGAGAGCCTGCCCTACGAGACGCGGGCCTGGCTCCACGGCGAGGTGGGCCTCTTCATCGAGCGGGCCTACGGCGAGAGCATCGAGCAGTTCCTCGACGTGCTGGCCTACCACTTTGATCTGAGCCAGCACGATGAGAAGCGGCGCCGCTACCTGGGGCGGGCCGCCGAGGCCGCCCAGGCGACCTTTGCCAATGGCGCCGCTGTGGACTACTACACCCGCCTGCTGGCCCTGCTGCCCGAGGCTGAGGGGGGGGCGGCGCGCTACCGGCTGGCCCAGGTGCAGGAGCTGATGGGTGAGTGGGACGAGGCCGCGGCGAACTATCAGCTGGCCCTTGACCTGGCGGGCCGGCTCGGCGACCAGCGGGCCGTCGTGGCCTGCGAGCGCGCGGTCGGCTGGCTCTACCGCAAGCGGGCTGACCACGGCGAGGCCCGGGCCTGGCTCGACCGGGCCCGCCTCGGCTGCCTGGAGCTTGGCG
>JAAXUL010001512.1 GCA_013336035.1 Chloroflexales bacterium | reverse complement strand
CCTGGCCCGTCCACAGCAGCAGGCCGTGGGCGGCACGCTGAAGCGCCCAAGGCCGCAGTGTGCGATCGCCAGGCCCCAGTAGGCCGGGCCTGGGTCGCCTCCTCGACCCGGCGCCAAGCTCGGCCTCCAGCACACGACACGGGCCGGCTCCTGGCACTGCTGCTAGCGCAGACGCTCACGCTTGCAATCAGCGCCTACAGGCGCCCTCACGGCAGGATCAGGTGCAGGTCGCCGAACTCGTGCCAGAGGTAGCTGTGAGCCAGAGCCTCGCCGTAGGTGAGCCGCAGGTGCTCTACCCCGCAGAGCGCGGCGAGCAGCGCCAGGTGGGTCGCCCGGGGCTCGTGGAGACCAGTGAGCATACCATCGATGGCCCGCAGCCCGCGCTCCGGCGTGATCACCAGCCCGGTCCAGCCCTCGCCCGGGTGAACCGTGCCATCGGGCTCGGCCACGCTCTCGATCGCCCGCGCGACCGTGGTGCCGACGGCGATCACCCGCCGCCCGACGGTGCGGGCGAGGTTCACGGCCCGCGCGGTCGGGGCGGACACCCGGTAGTACTCCTCATAGGGCGGCTCGTGGCTCTCGAGCGAGGCCACCCCGGTGTGGAGCACCAGTGGCGCGATCTGCACGCCCTGGGCGACCAGCCGCGTCACCAGCTCGGCGGTGAAGGCGCGCCCCGCCGACGGCATCTCGGCGCTGCCGGGCTCGTTGGCGAAGACCGTCTGGTAGTAGGCCGAGGGCCAGGGCCGGCCCACATAGCTGTAGCTGATGGGCGCCCCGTGGTCCTCCAGGTACCACTCGAGCGGCGTCGGCAGCTGCAGCTCTGCCACCCACAGACGGGCCGGCCCGCCGTCGCGCCTGTAGGGCGTCAGCAGGATCGCCCGCCCGCCCGCGGGCAGGGCGAGCACCTCGCCGCGGGCGGCGTCGAGGCAGGGCGCCGTAGTTTTGCCGCGCCGCTCCCGCAGCTCGACCGACCAGAGCCCCGCGGGCAGGCGCGTCGAGAGATGCAGGGCCGCGCTGGCGCCATCCGGACGGGTGGCCGGCAGGGCCGCGTTGAGCGTGCCGCTGGTGTTGACCAGCAGCAGGTCGCCCGCCTCGAGGAAGCACGGCAGGCTGCGGAAGCGCTCGTGGCGCACCCGGTCGTCGCTGTAGTGCGAGACCATCAGGCGCACCTCGTCGCGGGCCAGGCCACGCGCCTCGGGCGGCTCGCCCGCCTCGAGGGCCGGCGGCAGCTCGAAGTCGAGCGCGGGAAAGGTAAGCGTGAGGGTCATAGGCTCGCCGGCGCCAGGCTGCGCGCCGCGTAGCGCCCGCTCGGGTGATCCTCGGTCAGCAGGGCGATCAGGCCGGGGACGCTGACCTCGGGCGGCGGGCGGTCGCTGATATCCTCGCCGGGGAAGGCCTCCTGCTGCATCTGCGTGTTCATATCGCCGGGGTCCACCCGGTAGACACGCCAGCTGGGGCGCTCGGCGGCCAGGATGGCCGCGAGCTGCTCGAGGGCCGCCTTGCTCGCGCCGTAGCCGCCCCAGCCGGCGTAGGGCTCGACCGCCGCGTCGCTGGTGATGTTCAGCACGCGGGCGCCGGGGCGCAGCTCATCGCGCAGGGCCTGGGCCAGGGCCAGCGGCGCCACGACGTTGACGCGCAGCACGGCCTCGAGGGCCTCGAGGGGGTAGTCGAGCAGGTCGGGGCGGGGGCTCGGGCCAAGGCTCGAGGCGTTGTTGACCAGGGCGTCGAGGCCGCCCAGATCGCGGGCGGCGCCGACCAGGGCGCCGCGGTGGGCCGGGTCGGTCACATCGCCAGCGATGGCGACGACGCGGGCGTAGATCGGAAGA
>JAAXUL010001511.1 GCA_013336035.1 Chloroflexales bacterium | reverse complement strand
AGGTGATAAGCGAGGCCAAGAGCAGCGTGCAACCGGCAGTTTCCGCACTCGCCCCAGGGGCCGGCCCAACTTCATGGTGCGTCCAAAGAAGCTTGAGGATGGCGGCGAGAAGTAGCTTGCTTGGGTAGGTACCGGACTGCATCTGAGAGGGCACAGCCACAGGCTGTGCCCTCTCGATTGCGCAGCGTGTGGCGCTATTTTAGAGAATAGATGTTCTGTCTACCCGATCTATGTGCGAACTTGACAACGTGCTATATAGTGCTATAAATGAGAGCATCCCGATAATCGTGACAGATTGCACCAAGTCTATTGAAGCGCAAGGAAAGGTCATCGATGAAGACAAACCTTCGGATGCTTGTGCTCGTCGCGCTGCTGGGGGGCTCACTCGTGCTTTCCGCCTGTGGCGGTGGCAGCGGTGGTGCGACCAGCGGGGGCGGTGGCGCCGCCTCAAGCGGCCCGGCAACCATCGACATCGGCTCGGACGGCGAGAACCTGGCCTTTACCAAGACCACGCTAGCCGCTACAGCCGGGCAGCAGGTGACCATCAACTTCAAAAACAACTCGGCCGCCCAGATGCATAACTGGGTGCTGGTCAATGGTGGCGAGAGCGTAGCCGCCGAGATAGCCAACGCCGGCCTGACCGCAGGTGTCGCCGCCGATTATCTCGGCGCTGACCAGAGCAAGGTCATCGCCCACGTTAAGGTGACGAATGGCGGCGAGACGAACTCGGTCAACTTTACCGCCCCGGCCGCCGGCACCTACCTGTATATCTGCACCGTGCCAGGTCACTACCCACTGATGCAGGGCACCATGACCGTCAAATAGGCAAGTCGCAAGCACGCTCGGGGACTTTGTTCACGGACAAGCCCCTGGTTGCTGGGCCTCACCGAGGCCGTAGCAGCCAGGGGCTTCTGTGCGGCGCCCCACAAGCGGCCGGCTGTGTGGCCATGAGCGTCTGTGGCCCCCGCGCCCTCACCGCGGGAGCGGCGATGCGGGCAACTCGGTTACGAACCTTATGTTAGCGGGGCAGGGTTGGCGCCAGGGCATCGTAGAACGCGCGGTCGTCGCCGAGCAGGCGCCAGATCGCCTCGAGGGCGTAGGGCTGCCAGTAGGCGCTGCCTGTGCGCTTCGGGCTCACGTTTCGTCTGTGGATGATGCCTACGTGGAAGTTCGGGTCGGGCAAGACCGCCAGGCGCGCGTCCCTGGCGCCCCAGACAAAGCGGGTGTCCTCGCCCACGTTGACCTCTGCGAAGAGGTGCCGCGCCCAGTAGTCGCGCGTGTAGCAGAGGGTGCTGCCCGCGACCCAGCGGCGCTGCCCGCCCGCGTACACATAGCGCCAGGCCCTGCCATCCCTGAGGTCGTAGAACAGCAGCGTGTCGATGCCGCACAGCTCGCCGCCGGCCTGGTGCAGCGCCTCGATCTGGTAGCGCAGGCGGTGCGGCGCGTGCCAGTCGTCGTCGTCCCAGTGGGCGATAATTGGGCCCAGGGCCTGCCGGCAGGCGTAGTTACGCTTGGCGCCGACGGTCATGCGTCGCGCGAGCCTGTAGTAGCGGACGCGCGGGTCGTCGGGCACCAGATCCGCCACCGGGTCGTCGCCGTCGTCGACGATGAGCAGCTCGCGCCGCGGGTAGTCCTGCCGCTGGAAGTAGGCAATAGCCTGTGGCACGAAGGCGCGCCGGTCGGCGGTGGGCATGATGCAGCTGACCAGCGGCAGATCTGTGGGCATCGCTCGCGGCGCGGCTGCTGGCGCGCCGCCCGCCATGGGCGCCTGGGCCGCGTAGAAGGCCCGGCCCTCGGGCGGCAGCGGCGGCTCGGGCGCGGCTGCCGGCG
>JAAXUL010000110.1 GCA_013336035.1 Chloroflexales bacterium | reverse complement strand
GACGCTCTTCCGATCTGCCGGCGCGGCGCGGGTTGGTCGGCCGCGGGCGGCGGGCGCTATCGCCGATCAGATCATGCACGATCTGGCACAGGCCTGAGGTGAGAAGATCTATGTCTATGCAAATGACCGCGACCACCGAGGTGCCGCGCGGCCTGAGCGCCGCCGAGGTACGCGAGCGCACCGCCGCCGGCGAGACCAATACGGCCGGCGGGGTCGCCACCCGCAGCGTCGGCCAGATCATCCGCGAGAGCGTGTTCACCTTCATCAACAATACGCTCTTCGCCCTCGGCCTCATCCTGCTGCTGCTGGGCCGGCCGGGCGACGCCCTGCTCTCGGCGGGGATCGTCTTCATCAACGCCCTGGTCAGCAGTGTCCAGGAGATCCAGGCCAAGCGCAAGCTCGACCAGATCGCGCTGCTCAACCGGCCCCAGGCCGTGGTCATCCGCGACGGCCAGGAGCAGACGATCGTCCCCGAGGCGGTGGTGCGCGGCGACGTGCTCAAGGTCGGCGCGGGCGACCAGATCATCGTCGACGGCAGCGTGGTCGGCGACGGGCGCGCCGAGCTCGACGAGTCGCAGGTCACCGGCGAGTCGGACCGCATCGCCAAGCAGGCCGGCGACCCGGTCTTCTCGGGGAGCTACTGCGTCGCGGGCAGTATTTACTACGTGGCCGAGAAGGTTGGCGCCGCCAGCCTGGCCAACCAGATCACCGCCGGGGCGAAGCAGGCCAAGCGCGAGCTGACCCCGCTCCAGCGCGACGTCAACGTGCTGGTGCGGGTCTTCCTGCTGCTTATGATCTTCCTCGAGATCGTGATGGTGCTCAACAGCTTCGTGCAGACCCGCAGCCTGGTCGAGAGCGTGCAGGACGCGACCGTGGTCGCCGGGCTCATCCCCAACGGGCTGTTCCTCGCGATCAGCGTGGCCTACGCGATCAGCGCGGTGCGCATCCTCAAGTTCGGCGTGCTGGTGCAGCGCGCGAACGCGGTCGAGAGCCTGAGCAACATCGACACGCTCTGCGTCGATAAGACCGGCACCCTGACGGCCAACCGGCTCGTCTTCCACGCGGTCCACCCCCTCGGCATCGCCGAGGCCGAGCTCCAGACGATCCTCGGCGAGATGATGGCCAGCACGGCGGCGGGCAACAAGACCAGCGAGGCCCTGGCCGCGGCCTTCCCGCGCGAGCCGCGGCGGGTCTGCGCCGAGGTGCCCTTCTCGTCGGCCCGCAAGTGGAGCGCGATCGCCTTCGACGACCCCGGGCGGCGCGGGATCTACGCTCTGGGCGCGACCGAGTTTCTGCGCCCGTTCCTCGCCCCCGGCGGCCCCGAGGGGTGGCAGGCGCAGCTCAGCGCCTGGTCGGACCGGGGGCTGCGCGTGCTGCTGGTGGCCCACCACCCCGACCCGGCGCCGCGGCGCGACGAGGGCGACGCGACGACGCTGCCCCCGCTGACGCCGCTCGGCCTGGTGAGCCTGAGCGACGAGCTGCGGCCCGAGGCCGCCGAGACCCTGGCCCGCTTCCGGGCCGTCGGGGTCCAGCCCAAGGTCATCTCGGGCGACAACCCCGAGACGGTGGCGGCCCTGGCGAAGCAGGCCGGGATGCCCGACGACATCAAGCTCGTCTCGGGCCCCGAGCTCGACCAGCTGGACGAGGCCGCCTTCGCGGCGGCGGCGGAGTCGGCGACGATCTTCGGGCGCATCACGCCGCAGCAGAAGCAGCGGCTGGTCCAGGCCCTGCGCAAGCAGGGGCGCTACGTCGCCATGGTCGGCGACGGGGTGAACGACGTGCTCTCGCTCAAGCAGGCCAACCTGGGCGTGGCCATGCAGAGCGGCAGCGCGGCCACGCGCAACGCCGCCGACATCGTGCTGACCAACGACTCGTTCGCGGTGCTCTCGCCCGCCGTCGAGGAGGGCCAGCGTATCGTCAACGGCATGCAGGACACGCTGCGGCTCTTCCTGACCCGCACCACGACGGTGGCCGTGCTGATGATTGCGACCCTGATGGTGAGCAGCGAGGTCTTCCCAATTGTGCTGGGGCAGACCACCCTGATGGCCATGCTCACGGTGGGCATCCCAACGCCGCTGATCGCGCTGTGGGCGCGGCCCGGGCCCACGGCGCGCACGGGGCAGATCGCGCGCCTGCTGCGCTTCATGATCCCCGCCAGCCTGCTCTCGACCGTGCTCGGGCTGCTGGTCTTCTTCAGCGCGATCATCATCGAGTTCCTGGTGCGCGCGGCGGCGGTGGCGCTGGGCGACGACGAGCAGCTCATCTATGGGACCGTCGTGCCGGTGGCGCGGACCTCCCTGCTCAGCTTCCTGATCTTCACGGGCGCGCTGCTCGTGGTGTTCGTCGAGCCGCCGACCGCGTGGTGGGTGGGCGGCGACGAGCTGAGCGGCGACTGGCGCCCGACTCTGGTCGCGATCGGCTGCGTGCTGCTCTACGGCGCGATCCTGCTCATCCCACCGCTGCGCGACTGGTTCCAGCTGGGCCTGCCGCACCCGGCAAGCCTAGGCCTGGTCGGCGTCGCGACCCTGGTCTGGCTCTTCCTGCTGCGCTGGATCTGGCGCTCCAACGCCCTCGAGCGCTTCCTCGACGTGGACTTCGGGGCGCGGTATGGATCGGCAGCCAGCGCATCTGAAGCGTGAGGGAGCCATGAAGTCAGCGAAGCAGTCACCTTCGCACGTGTCATCGCCGCGCCCGCCCTCGCCCCAGGCCGCGTGGCTCTGGACGGGCATCGCCGCCCTGGCGTTCGGCCTCATCACCACGGGGATCGTGCGGCTCTTCCAGGGCGGCAAGCCCTCGGCCGACCTGACCCTGACCAGCGTGCTGGTCTTCCTCACGGTGGGCGCGGCGGGCGGCTGGAGCTGGTGGCTGCTGCTCGCCCGCAGGGGGCGGGTGAGCGAGGGGCGCGGGGCCCTCGCCGGTGCGCTGACGGCGCTGCTGGGCTACCTGCTGATCTTCCAGGTGGCCAACCTCGTCTACGGGGCGGCTGCGCCCACGTTCCTGGGGTTCAGCCCGCTCGCCAAGGTCCTGGGCGGCCTGATCCTCTCGGTCGCCACCCTGATCTTCAGCGGCTGGTTCGTCATCCCGCTGCTGGCCCTGGCCGGCGCCGGCCTGGCCATGGCCCAGATCGCCGTCGCACCCAGCCTCGAGGGCGGGCTGATCGCGCGTATGCGCGGGCTCTCGCAGGGCTCGGCGTCCCTGCTACAGACCCGACCACTGGTGCGGGCGATCGTGGCGCTGGTGTGCGTCGCCGGCCTGCTGGTGACAAGCGCCGGGGTCTGGGTCTGGAGCCGACCGCTCTTTATCGGCGACCTGGCGGCGGAGCCGGCGCCGGTAACGGACTACGGGGCCAGCATTGCGGCTATCGACGCCCAGATCGCCGCGGAGGCAGCCGACCCCACCCTGAGCCCGGAGTGCGCCACGCGCCTGTTTACGCCGGGCCGCCGCACCGAGCGGGTGATCATCTTCCTCCACGGCTTCACCAACTGCCCGGCGCAGTTTGTGCCCCTGGCCGAGCAGTTTGTGGCGCGGGGCTACAGCGTCTACATCCCGCGCGTCCCCCACCACGGCTTCGCCGACCGGCTGACCGAAGACCTGGCCCGGCTGAGCGCCGACGAGCTGGTGCGCTTCGCCTCGCGCAGCGTCGACCTGGCCCGCGGGCTGGGCGAGCAGGTCGCAGTGGTCGGCCTGTCGATGGGCGCGACCATCGCCGCGTGGATCGCCCAGCACCGTGGCGATGTGGCCCAGGTCACGCTGATCGCCCCGCTGTTCCAGATCACCGGGCTGCCGCCGTTCGCGATCCGCCCGGTGGCGAGCACGATCCTGGCGGTGCCGAACTTCTACCTGTGGTGGGACGACCAGCGGCGCGAGCAGATCATCGGCCCACCCTACGCCTACCCGCGCTACCCGGTCCACGCCGCGGGCGCGCTGCTGCGCCTGAGCTTCGCCGTGCAGGACGCCGCCGAGCGCGGGCCACCGGCGGTGCGCGCGATTCTACTGGTGAGCAACGCCGCCGATGGTGCCGTCAGCAACCCCGCCACCGAGGCGATTGGCGACGATTGGGCGCGCAACGGGGCGGCCGTGCGTCGCTACACCTTCCCCGCCGACCTGGGCCTCAACCACGACCTGATCGATGTGAACAACCCCGAGCAGCGTGTTGCGCTGGTCTACCCCACCTTGATCAGCCTGATCGAGGTGGGGGGGACGGGGCGAGTGACTCCGTAGCCCTTCGCGCTCGCGGCCCTGCTGCTGGCGGCCTAAGGTGGCGCCGATCAAGCTGAGCGAGCTGCCACCGCACCCTATGGGCAGCGCTACGTGCAGGCCGCCGCCACCACCTATATCACCGCCGACGAGTACGATGCCGCCGTGGCCGAGGCGCAGCGCCGCGCCGAGGAATGGATCACCGGCATCATCAAGACCTATAACGTCGACGTGCTGATGCCCGGAATGCTCTACGTGACCGCCGGCTCGGCCGGCGCGCCGGGGGTCACCATCCCGATCGGGCGTATCGGCGATACCACGCGCCCGGCACAAGCAGGTAGGTCACTGCAGCGGCGAAGAGGTGTGCGCGCCTACTCCCCCGGCGGAGCGCCTTGAGGCTGCGCGGCGATGAGCTGCAGCAGCGTACCCGGGCTGACCGGCTTGGCCAGATAGACGTTCGCCCCCGCCTCCAGGCAGCGCTCGCGGTCGCCCGGCATCGCCAGGGCGGTCAAAGCGATAATTGGCGTGTCGCGCAGGCCCGCGGCGCGGATGCGGCGCATCGCCTCCAGCCCGTCCATCACCGGCATCTGGAGGTCCATCACGATCAGCGCTGGGCGCCGCTCCTCCGCAAGGGTCACGGCCTCGGCCCCGTTGCGCGCCGCCGCCACCTCGAACCCCGCCGTGGGCAGAAAGTCCGCCAGCACCTGCAGGTTGGCCTCGTTGTCGTCGACGATCAGCACCAGCGGCTGAGGCAGAGCGTCCTGCGCAACCACCACCAGTGTCTGCCAGATGGCCGGTGACCCTGCGGGGTCCGCGGTGGCGCGTAGCTGCTGGAGGGCCTCCTGGAATATGGGGCGGGTGAGCGGCTTACGCAGGAAGCCCGCGGCGCCCAGCGACCCGGCCCGGGCCGGGTCGCCCACCGCGCTGACTACCAGCACCGGGATCGCCGCGGTGTTGGCGGCGGCCTTGAGGCGGCGCAGCACCGCCCAGCCCAGCTGGTCGGGCCGCAGGATATCCAGCACGATCAGGTCGGGCTGCAGCGCGGCCGCGCGCTCGACCGCGCCGCTCGCCTGGCCGTGCACGATCACCTGGCTGCCTAACGCGCCCAAGCAATCGCGCAGCAGCTCCACCGCCGGGTGCGAGTCCTCAGTGCGCGGCGCCCGGCGGATCGCCGGCGGGGCGGCGCGCGCCGCCCCCCGGCCCGGCGCTGGTCCGCCAGGTGGTGACGCCGCCTGCTCGCTCCATGGCAGCGCCACACTGAACCGGCTCCCCTGGCCGGGGCTGCTCACAAGCGTGACGCTGCCGCCGTGGAGCTCGGTCAGGCGCAGCACCAGGGCCAGGCCCAGCCCGGTGCCCTCGTGCTGGCGGCTCAGGCTGCTATCGACCTGCACGAAGGGCTGGAATAGGCGCGCCTGGTCCTCCGGCGTGATGCCGATCCCGGTGTCCCAGACCGTGAAGGTCACCACCTGTCGCCCGGGGTCGGCAGCGATCTCCAGGCCAACCTTGCCCCCCGCGGGGGTGAACTTGACCGCGTTGGCGAGCAGGTTGACCAGGATCTGCTTCAGCCGCCGCGTATCGGCGACGACGGTCTTTACCTGGCTGTCGTAGGTGCTGGTGAGGTTGATCCGCTTGGACATGGCCATCTGGGCGACCATGCGTACCGCCGCGTGGCCCACGGCCTCAACCTCCAGCGGCGCCAGCTCTAGGGTGAGCTTGCCCGCCTCGACCTTGGAGAGGTCGAGGATGTCGTTGATCAGGGTCAGCAGGTGCTGGCCGGCCTCCATGATGCTCGCGACCGCGGTGTGTTGCTTGGGCATGAGCGGCCCGTAGATCTGCTCACGCAGCAGCTCGGCGCGCCCGAGAATGGCATTGAGCGGCGTGCGCAGCTCGTGGCTCATGGTGGAAAGAAACTCGTCCTTCACCCGGGCGGCCCGGACGAGCTCGGCGTTGGCGATGCTCAGGTCGGCGGTCCGCTCAGCGACCCGCTGGGCCAGCAGGGCCCGCTCCGCCTCTAACGCCCCCTCGGCCTGCTTCAGCGCGGTGATGTCCAGGTGGTGCCAGAGCCGGCCGTACTGGTTCCCCTCAAGCACAATTGGGATGAAATCTCGCAGGTAGGTGCGCGCGCCGGCGATGGTGATTTCCTCGCCGCGGACGGGTTGTCCTTCGGCGACGATGGCTTGGATACGGGCCAGCGCCGCGGGTGAGTCGACATAGATGCTTGCAATGCGCTGAAGGATGTCCGTCGCGTGCAGGCCGAGGAGCGCTTCCGGAGCTTCGTCGAGGTCGAACAGATCGCAGAAGGCCTGGTTGGCAAACTCGACCCGATCATCGTCGCGCATAACCAGAATCCCGCCATACAGGCTGGCAAGGATGACCTGAAAGCGCTGAAACGCGGTATGAAGCGCCGCCTCCAGCCGCTTGCGCTCGGTGATGTCCAGGAAGTGGGTCAGGATGCAGGCTTCGCCATTGAAGGTCATCACTTCCTGATCGGCGATCACGTGGCGGATCGCGCCCGAGCGATGGCGGATGCTGGTTTCGAACGCACGGATCGACCCGGTGGTCAGCAGGCGATCGATGATGGCCTGGCGATCGGTTGCGTTGAGGTAGATGTTGAACTCGGTCGTCAGGTGGCCAAGCAGCTCGTCTCGTGCATAGCCGACAATCGCGCTGTACGCGTCATTCAGCTCGAGATAGCGCCCGTCAGCGAGGCGGGTGATCAGCAGCGCCGCCGGGCTGGACTGGAAGGCCTTGGCAAAGTTCGCCTCACTTTGCCGGAGCGCGTCTTCGACCTGCGTGCGTGCGGTGATGTCGGTGAAGAGGACCGCGACCGTGTGCGCGGCCGGGTCACCGATCCGAAAGGCGTAGACATCGAAGACGCGGTGCAGGTGGTCGGCGCGGTTGGTAAAGCGCACCGCCTCGCCGCTCCGCGCGACGGCGCCATAGCTCGCGAACCAGTGCTCCTCGTGCTGTGGGGCAATCTCGCCCATCCGGCGGCCCGCCGCGGCGGCAATGCCGGTCTGGCGCTCGAAGGCGCGATTGACCTCCAGGAAGCGGTAGTCCACCGGCCGGTCGTGGTCGTCGAACAGCACCTGCACGATACAGAAGCCTGCGTCGATCGAGTCGAAGAGGGTGCGGTACTTGGCCTCCGAGGCGCGCAGGGCAGCCTCGGCGCGGGCGCGCTCGACCGCGGCCCAGGTGAGCTCGGCGGTCTCCTCGATCAGCGCCACCTCGGCGGGCGTCCAGGCCCGCGGTGTGCGCTGATGCACGGCGAGCAGGGCCACTAGCAGCCCGCCCTTCACCAGCGGCACCGCCACCTGCGCCGCAATGCCCATGGCCGCGTCGGCCGCGCGCTCCGTCGCCGAACGCTCCGGGCTAGTCCCGAGATCAGGCTGCACCATCGTCTGGCCGGCGCGCAGCGCGCGCGCAAGGGTCGGGCCAAAGTCATCCAGGCGGAGCTGCCCGCTGAGCGCGCGGACGCCATCGCTGTAGTCGCGCGCGATGATGACGGCGGTATCGTCAGCGCTTATCTCGCCATAGTGTACCC
Source organism: Chloroflexales bacterium (assembly GCA_013336035.1). Classification (GTDB taxonomy): domain Bacteria; phylum Chloroflexota; class Chloroflexia; order Chloroflexales; family Chloroflexaceae; genus CAIWXH01. The sequence continues at coordinate 5,558 of JAAXUL010000110.1, read as the reverse complement.
GCGAGGCGCCCAGATAGGTGCCGAGCACCCGCGCCGCCATGCTCTGGATCTCCAGGGCATCGGCCAGGGGCCGCAGGGCATCCGCCAGTGTTACCCGGTAGGCATGCGTTTGGGCCACGGCGCGCAGCGCCTCCTCGGCCTGCTTGCGCGCGCTGACATCGCGGAAGGTGACCGCCAGGCCGTCGCCGCTGGGGTAGGCGCTGGCCTCGACCCAGATCTGCAAATAGGGCGAGAAGGTTTCCCAGGTCACCGTCGTGCGCTCGCGCATGGCCTGCAAGTGCATCCGGTAGCCCACTGTGGCCTCGTAGCCAGGGAACATCTCCCACAGCACGGTGCCCAGAAGCTCCTCGCGCGGCCGCTTCCAGAGCTGCTCCGCCTTCCGGTTAAGGTAGGTCAGGCGCCACTGCGCGTCCACGGCGTAGAAGGTGTCGCTGATGCTCTCGAGGATCAGGCTGGTCTGGGCCTGGGCGGCGCGGAGCGCCTCGTCCGCCGTGGTGCGCTCGATGAGGTCAGCCGCCTGACGGGCCAGCATATCGAGCAGCTGGAGCGCGCGCGCGGAGGGCTGATGCGGGGCGCGCCAGTGGGTGGAGAGGATGCCGACGAGGTGGCCGCCACGCGAGACGAGCGGGGTCGACTGCGTCGCGCGAATACCGTGGCGCCGAGCGCGGGCGAGATCTGCCGCGCCGAGCATGCCCTCGCAGAGCTCGACATCTGAGACAATGACCCGCTCACCCGCACGCAGGGCCTGGCCCCAGGTGCCGGGCGCATCCGCGTGGCCCCAGGCGGCCGCCGACTCGGCGTCGAAGCCGGCCCAGGCCAGCAGCTGTAGCGCCTGATGTGCGGGAGCAAACCAGTGGAGACTGCCCCCATCGGCATGCATGAGCGCGAGCGCCGCGGCGAGGATCTGCTCGTAGAGCTCCTGGAGGCTGTGGTCCTGAAGGCGCAGGGTGCTGATGTGCTGGAGCGGCTGCGGCTCCGCCGACGCAGCCGTCTGGCCCGCCTCGCTGAGGATGACGAGTACCCCGGCCGGATTGCCGTGCTCGTCATGCACGGGCGTATAGGCGATGGTCAGCCAGGCCGGCACCGCCAGGCCGTGGCGATGGAGCAGGACCGGCTGCTCAGGGGTGGAACGCGCCGTGCCCGCGCGAGCGTCGTGCACGAGCCCGGCATCAAGGAGGCCGGCAAGCGACCAATCGTCCTGGATGGGGCTGCCCGGCGGCGCCGGCAGCTCGTCAGTGAGCGCCGTGAAGGCGTCGTTGACGAACAACATCCCCTCCGCCCCCCAGAGCAGCACCATCGGCACGGGGGCGCGTAGCAGAATCTCAACGGTGGTTTTCAGGCACTGGGGCCAGCCGTCCGCCACCCCGAGGCCCGTGGTGGCCCAGTCGGCGGCGCGGATGCGCGCGCCCATCGCCCCACCACTCTCCGGCCACACGCGCGGTTCTAGGGGCGGCATTTGGCCTCCTCACCTGCTGGGTCACACGTGCGCGAACGCAACCGATGGCACATCCGAAACAGCGATGAGCGAGGGGGAGGTACCTGCGCTGCCACGATATAGCCGAGGGTGGCGGGCGGGAAGGAGACCCTTGTCATCCTGGTCACCGCTGGCGAGGCGTCGCCTTGCTAGCGGTGACGATCACGATCGGCGCACAGCAATGCCCTCATTCTACTTTATGTGGGGCCGCGCGAGTACCCCGCCGCTTGTGGCGGGTGGTGAAGCGCGGTTCAGCGCATCGCAACGCGGCAAACGGCCTTTCAGTGGGGTTGGCCTGGGCCTGAAGGAGCTGGCTGTCCTCAGCGACGGCACGCGCGTGCCCGCGCCCAGGCACTACCGGCGTGCTGAGCGCAAGCTGCGGCGCCTCCAGCGCCACCTTGCCCGCTGCCAGAAGGGGAGTAGTAGGGGGCCGCATTCGTGACCAGGGCCTTCGACTCCTGCTGGCCGATGGAGCATCACGCTCCCCGAGTGCAGGCAAGCCCCGTCACGCACGGGCACGGCACGATGACGGGGGAAACCCCGGCGCTTTGCGCCGGGGTAGTTCACCGCATCAGCCCTCGCATGGCATTACAAGGACGAGGACGATCACGCATGGGGCACCCTATCACGGTCGCCCCGGCTACGTCTTTGGTGGGCTCATCGGCCTGGGCGGGGCGAGTTTCGCCTGCCGATGCTGGCGGGGCCGCTCGGCTATGCAGTAGCCACCTCGCCGGCCTCTGGCTCCACCTGGGGCGCCTGGGGCAAACTGCTCGCCAGGCCGAGGGATCGCAGCCAGGTGTGCGCTGGCACGCGCAGGCCCGGCAGCACGAGGGCGAGGAGGCCGCTGAGGAATAGGGGCAGCGCGCCAAGCAGGAAGAGCAGCCGCACATCGATCAGGTCGGCGAGGCTGGCGCCCAGCATCCCCACCGAGAGACCGACATTGGTGATGACATAGTAGGCGCTCGCGACCCGTCCGCGCAGCTCGCTCGCCGCGACACGCTGGATGAGGAGGCGCGTCGCAACCATTACCGGCGCGTTCGCCACACCGCCAATAAACAGTAGCACCATCGCGAGGGGCACGGCGCCAAGCTGTACCGTTAGCACTTGCTCCACTGCCATGATGAGCAGACCTACGGCGATCCACTGGCCCTCCTGCATCCGATGGGCCACGTGGGCCATCAGCAGCCCCCCCACAAGAATGCCGATCGAGGCGATGCCCTCAATGAGCCCATACTCGAACTCGCTTGCGCCGAGGGCGCGGAGCGTGAACGGCAGCAGCAGGGCGTTCGTCAGCCCGAAGCTGAGCACCACCGGCACGCGGAGCAGGAGCAGCGAGCGCAGCTCGGGGCGCTGCGCCATATAGGATATGCCATCGCGGAGCTCGCTCAGGATGGCGGCGGCGCCCGGCTGCGCCTCCACGGGAGCCGCCTGCGACGTAATCTTCGCCGTGGCGATGCACACCCCTGAGAGCAGGAAGGTGGCGGCGTCGATATAGAACGCCCAGGCGGTCGAGCCAAGCGCGGCAATCAGTCCGGCCGCCGCGAAGCCGAGGGCCCAGGCAATCTGGGTGCTGACCTCCATCAGTGCATTCGCGGCCGCCAGCTCCTCTTCGTCGGCGATGTCCGGCAGAATACTCAGGTGCGCCGGCTCGAAGAACTGGTTGGCGACGCCGGCGAGGATGACCAGCAGGTAGAGCCAGCCAACCCCAAATGCTGCGACGAACGGCATCGCGAGCACCAGGGCAGCCCGCACGAGGTCAGCCGCGATCATGATCCGCTTGCGGTCGTAGCGATCGATGAGCACCCCGGCGAAGAGGCCGACGACCAGGGCCGGTATTGTTGCGGCCAGTAGCACCAGGCCAACATGCAGCGCCGAGCCGGTGAGCTGGTAGACCAGGATCGCGCCGGCCAGGGAGGTCAGGGCGCTGCCGCTGACCGAGACCAGATTTGCGAGCCAGAGCTGGGTGAAGGTCCGATTGCGAAAGATTCGATAGGGTGAGGTGCGCCCGGTGCGATGGACCATTGAGGTCTCCTTCTTTCTCGCGCCTACGGCGCTGCCTGCTCTACCGCTATCGCTGGTTTCACCCCCTCACCGCAGCGCTGAGCCAGGCCCACGCCAGGGGAAGGGTCCGCACTTGCCCAGAGCAATGCCGCCTCCGCGGCCCGTACCACCGCCGTGGCCCACCGGGGCGGCAGCGTGTTCGGCTTCGCGGGAGACGGCATCGTCTGGACGGGGCCCCGCGACCGGGTGACAGGGGGCCGGGGCGACCAGGAGCTGGCTAGCCGCGGCGGGCGCGGCGCTGGCTGATGAGCATTGAGGGCCTCCTTTCTGTCTCGCTGCGCTTGTGTGGCCGGGGGCCGGGGCGACCGGGAGCTGGCTAGCCGCGGCGGGCGCGGCGCTGGCTGATGAGCATTGAGGGCCTCCTTTCTGTCTCGCTGCGCTGCTGCCGACTGGTGATGGCGTGATGATACGCCCCGGCGCGGCCCAGGGCTACTGTAGAACTACAAGAGCGGGCTACGTAGTCTGTTACGTACCCGCCCACCTGCTGCGCCACCTGTGCCTGCGCCTGGCCCGCTGCTGGCTGGCCTACGCCCCGCCCGCGCTGAAGGCCGCCCTGCCGCCGCGCCAAAGACTTTGTACGACGATTCGGACCCTCGAATCGTCCCTCAAAGACTTTGTACGACGATTCGGACCCCCGAATCGTCCCTCAAAGACTTTGTACGACGATTCGGACCCCCGAATCGTCCCTCAAAGACTTTGTACGACGATTCGGACCCCCGAATCGTCCCTCAAAGACTTTGTACGACGATTCGGACCCTCGAATCGTCCCCCACGCCGGTAGAAACGTGGGCTGTCGATCTTCTGCCCGTCCGAGAAGGTGGCAAACGACAACAGCCCCACGTCCACGCCCATAAGCGCGCCCGTAGGCGGCAGCGGCTCGGCCTCCACCTCACACGAGAAGCAGGCGAACCACTTGCCCGTACGCGACCGGGTGAGCGTCACGGTCTTCGGCGTGCCCTCCATCGGGCGCATCCCCTTTGCTCTGCGAGATCTCGTATAGGTGCATCGCGTTTAGCGGCAGGCCTCTTCGCTGGGTGATGAGGAGCTGCTAGACAGGTATGAAACGCAAAGCTGAGGCGCGTTGTCATGAGTCAGACACGCCCTCGCATCGCCGGCCTACGCCTCTGTCGCCCTGACACGGAGGGCCCAGCAAATGATCGTTCAGCCAGCGCAGCCGCGTTTCCGGCCAGCCCTGCTCGCCCTGCTCGCCCTGCTCGCTCTCATCGGCGCCCTTGTGCCCGGCATTGTCGTAGCCGGCGGGCGCACGGCCCCGCCGACCCAGCGGCGCGCCCCCGCTGGCAATGTGATCGCCCGCCACGGCGAGCAGCCCGCCGGGCAGCTACGCCGTCACCCAGGGCAGCCTGAGCGCCGGTGGCAACTACACGATCAGCTTCACCTCGGGCACGCTGACGATCACAGCCGCCCTACCTGCCCCAGGCGCCCCGATCAAGCTCTTCCTGCCGCTGGCCGCTCGGCTGAAAGCTCTATCTGACCTGCCGTGAACTACCCCGCCGCAAGCGGCGGGGCTTCCTCCTTCACAGAGCCGTGCCCGCGCGTGGCAGGGCTTACCGACTCTCCAGAGGCGTTTAGGCTGTCCGTTGAACCACCGGCCAGCAGGAGTTTGAGGCCCTGGTCACGAATGTTGCGGGCGGCGTTGAGGTCGCGGTCGTGGGTGGCCCCACACTCGCACGTCCAGGTGCGGTCAGCGAGGGTGAGGTCGCGCTTGACCGCGCCGCAGACGGGGCAGAGGCGTGTGGAGGGGAAGAAGCGCCCAACCACGACGAGGTGCTTGCCCGCCCACCGGGCCTTGTAGGTGAGCTGGAAGCGGAGCTGACCCCATCCTGCATCGTAAACGCTTTTGGACAGCTTGGTTTTCGCAAGTCCCTTCACGTTCAAGTAGGGTAGGCCGCCGGCGAGTTGCCCGCTGTTGTTCTTTTCCAACTGCATAGGTACTTTTCCGTCGGCCCCCCTCCGAACCGGGCATGCTGCTTTCACAGCACCCAGCTCTCCAGTGGCTCGTTCG
>JAAXUL010000713.1 GCA_013336035.1 Chloroflexales bacterium | reverse complement strand
TCCGAGGAGGATCATGGGTAGGCCATTTCGCCTACCTCAGTGCAGGACGAATTGCTCAGGCGCCCCGCTCGCGCCAGGTGTACAACCATGACGGGCAGATCCGCCCGCGCGGCGATGAGACGCCGGGCGCGTTCGTCATCTGCGAGCTACACCTTGCCAGGCCCCGGCGCGGAACGCGCGCCAGGCCGGACACGGCCGAGATACGAGGGAGCGCTTGCGATGGTCACACTCCGTAATCGAGAGAGCCGGCCGCATGTCGTGATCGTAGGCGGCGGCTTCGGCGGGCTATACGCGGCCCACGCTCTGCGTAACGCGCCGGTGTGGGTTACCGTGATCGACCGTACCAACCACTCGGTCTTCTTCCCTCTGCTCTACCAGGTCGCCACCGGCGGCCTCTCTGCCGACGAGATCGCCGCGCCGATCCGCAGCCTGCTCCGGCGCCAGCACAACGCCGAGGTGCTGATGACCGAGGTCACCGGGGTGGACACGGCCGAGCGCCAGGTCCAGACCGCCGCCGGCCCTGTGCCATATGACTACCTGGTGCTCGCGACCGGCGTGCGCTACACCTACTTTGGCCACCCCGAGTGGCAACGCCACGCTCCTAGCCTGAAGTCGGTCGCCGACGCCTCAGCCATCAGGCGGCGCACGCTCGCGGCCTTCGAGCGCGCCGAGCTGGCCGACGACCCAGCGGAGGTGGACGCGCTGCTCACCTTCGTGCTGGTCGGCGGCGGGCCGACCGGGGTCGAGATGGCGGGCGCCCTGGCCGAGCTGGCCCGCACCGGCCTGGCCGATGAGTTTCGCCACATCGACCCGCGCCGCGCGCGGATCATCCTGGTCGAGTCCGGCCCACGGCTGCTGGCGACCTTCCCAGAGCGGCTGGGGCGGGCGGCGCAGCGCACCCTGGAGCGTATGGGCGTCGAGGTGCGCACTGACGCCCGGATCACCGATGTGAGCGCCGAGGGGGTGCAGGTGGAGGATGTGACGGTGACCTCTCCGGCGCCGGCGCGAAGCGCTATCGCCAGCCGCAACGTGATCTGGACGGCGGGGGTGGTCGCCACGCCGGTGAGCGCGTGGCTCGGCGCCGAGGCCGACGGTCTCGGGCGGGTGAGGGTCGGGCCGGACCTTGCGGTGCCCGGCCACCCGGAGATCTTCGTGGTCGGGGACGTGGCGTCCGTCGAGCAGGACGGGCGGCAGCTGCCCGGGGTGGCCCAGGTGGCCCTGCAGGAGGGAACGTACGTCGGCAAGCTCATTCGCCACAAGGTGCTGGGCAGGCCAGTGCCCGCCGCTTTCCGCTACCGCGACCCGGGCAACATGGCGACGGTGGGGCGGGCCTTCGCCGTGGCCGACTTCGGCCGCGTGACCACGAGCGGCTTCCTCACCTGGCTGCTATGGCTGCTCATCCACGTCTACTATCTCTCGGGGCTGCGCAACCGGCTGCAGGTGCTGATGCAGTGGACCTGGGCCTACTTCACCTACGAGCGCAATGTGCGCGTGCTCAGCCCCGAGCCCGGCGGCGCCGGGCAGCGAGCGCCGGCGCCGGTGGCGCACGAGCACTAGCGGGTCGCTTGCAGCGAGGGGGCGCCAAGCACAGCGCCACGGGGTGGCTTAAGGCTGCCCCAGCGGGAGGGTAAAGCCAAAGGTCGCCCCCTGGCCCGGCCCATCGCTGGCCACCCACATGCGCCCCCCGTGGGCCTCGACCAGCGCCCTGCTAATGGTCAGCCCGATGCCGTGGCCGCCCAGGGCCCGCGAGCGGGCCTTGTCCACGCGGTAGAAGCGCTCGAAGAGATGCGGCAGGTGCTCGGGGGCAATCCCCACGCCGGTGTCCCGCACCTCGATCGCCAGCGCATCGTCGGCCAGTCGCCCGATCACCCACACCTGACCATCGGCAGGGGTCGCGCGCAGCGCGTTGCCCAGCAGATTGACGAGCACCTGGAGGATGCGGTCGGCGTCAACCTCGACCGGGGGCAGGTCTGGTGGGGCAGCCATACTCAGGGCCACGCCCTTCTCGGCGTACTGCGGCGCAAGCCGCGCCTGCGCCCGTTGAAGGAGCTCGGCCGGCGCCACCAGTTGCGGGTTAAGCGCGAGCTGTTTCGCCTCGGCCCGCGAGAGCTCCTGGAGGTCGGTGACCAGGCGCTTGAGCCGCCCGACCTCGTCGTGGATGAGCGCCCAGGTCTCGTCCGAGGGGGCCACCACCCCGTCAAGCACCCCCTCGGTATAGCCCTCGATGGTGGCCAGCGGCGTGCGCAGCTCGTGGGCCACGTCGCCGATCAGGGCCACGCGCCGGCGCTCCACGACCTCGAGCTCGCCGGCCATGGTGTTGAACTCCGTGGCCAGAGCGGCCAGCTCGTCGTGGCCGGTGGCGGGCACCCGCTCGACGTAGTGGCCAGCCGCGATGCGCCGGCTCGCCGCGAGCATCTGGCGCACGGGGGTGACGATGCGGGCAGAGACGAGCAGGCTCACCGCCACGGCGACCAGCGTCGCGGCCCCGCCGCTGAGCAGCAGGGCCTGGAGCATCGCCGTCTGGAACACCGCGTTGGTGGCCCGCTCCATCGTGGCCATCGCCGGATCGTTCGCCGTGGCGTGGTCTGGGCCGAGCAGCGCCACCATCAGCCGGTCGTGCAGCGTGTGGGCGGTGACGAGCGTGACCAGGAACAGGGTCGCCGTGCCCGCGGCGATCACCAGCAGGTGGGCCAGAAAGAGGCGGGCGCGCAGGCCGCCGCGGCGCCAGAATGGCATCGGCATGAGCCTTCCTTGTCGCTCGTACCGTTAGGCGGTCAGGGAGCAGCTGGCTTGAGGCGGTAGCCGACGCCCCGCACCGTCTCAATCAGCCGCGGCTGGGCTGGCTCCTCGCCAAGCTTCTTCCGCAGGTTGGCGATGTGCACGTCCACGACGTGGTCGTCGCCGAAGTAGTCATCGCCCCAGACCCGCTCTAGCAGCTGGGCGCGGGTGAAGACGCGCCCGGGGTGGGCGGCCAGGGTTGTGAGCAGGCCATACTCGGTCGACGTCAGGGTGAGCGGCGCCCCGTCGAGCGTCACCTCGTGGCGCACATCGTCGATACGCAGCGGGCCAAGCGCCCACGGCTCCGCGGGCGCTCCTGCGGCCTCGCCGCTCGCGCCTGCGCCGCGGGGGCGGCGCAGCATGGCGCGCACACGGGCCACTAGCTCGCGGGGCGAGAAGGGCTTGGTGAGGTAGTCATCCGCGCCCACCTCGAGGCCGACCACCCGGTCGATCTCCTCGGCCCGGGCCGTGAGCATCAGCACATAGGCCTCGGAGAATGTGCGCAGCTGCCGGCAGACCTCTAGCCCATCGAGGCCGGGCAGGTTCAGGTCGAGCACCAGGAGGTCGGGGCGCTGCCTGCGGGTCAGGTCGAGGGCCTGCACCCCATCGGCGGCCAGCAGCACGGTGAAGCCGGCCTGGGTGAGATACCCGTGCAGCAGCTCGCGCAGCCGCAACTCGTCATCGACCACCAGAATAGTTGGCACGCCCACCATACGCCCACTCCTGTGCGCCCCCGCCATACGGGCGCCTGACCGCTACGCCGCGTGGTAGCGCGGCACGCCCAGATCGTCCTCGGCCACCTCGTCGAGGTTGGCGATCGCGAGCATGCCGCGCTGGTCGAGATATTCGATGTAGGCGCCGACTTTCTGCAGGGCCAGGAGCTCGTCATAGTCGCCGACGGCGGGGTAGAGGGCCGCGGTCAGCTCGGCGAGGCTGCGCGGCTCGGCGCAGGCCTCGTAGATGCGGGCGATGCGCCCGGCCTGGATCGACTCGATCTTCGCCACGGCCTCGCCCAGGTCGAGCACGGGCCGGTCGTGCCCGCCGAGGGCCAGGCGCACGCCGGCGAGGCCCTTCACCCTGCGTAGCGACTGCAGGAAGTGGTCGACCCCGGTCGCCGCGGTCAGGCTCTCGGGCGACAGGAAGACCGCGACCTCGGGCAGCACGTGATCGGCGGTGAAGAGCACGTCGTCGATCTGGAGGCAGACCTGCCCCGGGCAGTGGCCGGGCACGTGGATGACGCGGAAGCGCCCGTCGAGCAGGTCGTCGTCGCGCAGCACATCCTGCACCTCGACCGAGCGGAATAGGTTTTTGCTCCAGCCATACATGTCTAGCAGCTTCGTGCGCCGGGCCTCGTCGACGCCGGCGCGGCGCAGGAAGACGCCCATGCGGAAGCGGGTGAGGGCCAGGCGCTCCTCGTGATGGACGATCACGCGCCGGTCCAGCTCATGCACGGCGATGGGGGCGTCGCTGAGGCCGCGGACCATGTTGAGGCCGCCGTGATGGTCGATGTGGGCGTGGGTGATCACAATCCGGTCGAGGTCGGCCCAGCCGACGCGCTCGCCCCACTCGTCGGCGACCCGCGCCAGGCCGTCGCGCAGGTGGGCGTCGCTCTCGCCCTGGCCGCTGCCCACATCGATCAGGGCGACATAGCCGTCGGCGATCACCAGGTGGGCGTAGCCCCACATATGGGGGAAGACCTGCAGCGGGAGGCGGTAGATGCGGGCGCCGCCCGCCGTCTCGAAGCGCGCGATCGACTCGTCGGCCATGGCCGCGGTACCTCCCATAATTACAAGGCTGATGCTCCTATTATAGTGGGACAGCGAGCCTATGGCGAGATTAGGCCAGGGCGAAAGGCCCTCATCCCCCGCCCCTCTCTCCCACTGCGCAGGAAAGGGGGCTCGGGGGTGAGGGCCCAGGCGCGGCGGCAAGACCCGGGCAG
>JAAXUL010000712.1 GCA_013336035.1 Chloroflexales bacterium | reverse complement strand
TGCGGGAGGCCGCCCATCACCCGCTCGACAATCTGCTCCTTCAGGGCCGCGAAGGCCGCGCTGCCGCGCTGCCGCGGCCGCGGCAGGTCCACCGCGCAGTCCATCGTGATCTGCCCGGCCTCGATCAGCAGCACCCGGTCGGCCAGGGCCACCGCCTCCTCGACATCGTGGGTGACCAGGATGGCCGTGTAGCCCTGCTCCTGCCACAGGTGCTCGAGCAGGCGCTGCATCTCCAGGCGGGTGAGCGCGTCGAGCGCGCCCAGCGGCTCGTCGAGCAGCAGCACGTGCGGGTCGCTGACCAGGGCCCGCGCCAGCGCCACCCGCTGCCGCTCGCCCCCCGAGAGCGTCGCCGGCCATTTGTGGGCGTGCTGGAGCAGGCCGACCTGGGCGAGGGCGTGCTCGGCGCGCGCGCGCCAGTCGCCCTGCCGCAGCCCGAGCCCGACGTTCTCGATCACCCGCCGCCAGGGCAGCAGGCGCGCGTCCTGAAACATCACGCGCGTCGTCGGGCTCAGGCCGCGCAGGGGCGCGCCATCGACCTGGATCGCCCCGGCGGTGGGGGCCTCGAGGCCGGCGATCAGCCGCAGCAGCGTGCTCTTGCCGCAGCCGCTCTTGCCGACGATCGCCACGCACTGCCCACCCGCGATCGCCAGGTCGATGCCCTGGAGCACCGCGGCCTGCCCGAACACCTTGCGGATCTGGCTGAGGTTCAGCTGGGCGCCCTTGGGGGAGGTGGACATCGCGACGCTCCTTCACTTTGGCTGATAGCTCGGGTGCCACTGGAGCAGGCGCCCCTCGAGCAGGCGCGCGATCGAGTCGGCCAGCTTGCCCAGCAGAGCGTAGAGCAGGATGCCCATCACAACGACATCGGTGCGCATAAACTCGCGGGCGCTCATCGTGACCTCGCCGATGCCGGAGTCGGCGGCGATGGTCTCGGCGACGATCAGGGTCAGCCACATAATGCCGAGGGCGTAGCGCAGCCCGACGAGGATCGACGGCAGGGCGCCGGGCAGGATGATCTGCCAGAACAGGGCCAGGCGCGAGAGGCCGTAGACCCGCCCCATCTCCAGCAGCCCCGGCTCGACGCCGCGGATGCCGTAGAAGGTGTTGATGTAGACCGGGAAGAAGACCCCCAGGGCGACGAGGAAGAGCTTGGCGGTCTCGCCGATGCCGAACCAGAGGATGACCAGCGGGATGATCGCCAGGTGCGGGATATTGCGGATCATCTGGATCGAGCTGTCGAGCAGGCCCTCGCTGATCGTCGAGACGCCGTTGAGCAGGCCCAGGGCGAACCCGACCCCGCCCCCGATCAGGAAGCCCACGAAGGCGCGCTGGAAGCTGACCGCGATGTCGTGCAGCAGCTGCTCGGTCGTGATCAAAGTGATGGTCGCGCCAACGACCGCGCTGGGCGCGGGCAGGGTGCGCGGCGAGATCACGCCGACGCGCGACAGCACCTCCCAGACGATCAGCAGCGCCGCCGGGATCACCCAGGGTACGAGCTGGCGGGTGAGCCGCCCGGCTCGCGGAAGCTTGCTCATAGCTGACCTCCTGTCACGTAACCTCCGGCCCCAGCGCACGCGCGCTAGCGTGGTCGCTCCTGGTTGCCGACAACCTCGCCGTACGGGCTGATCACCGTCGCGGCCGGCCCGGGGCTGAACGCCGGCCGGAGCAGCGGGAAGACCAGCTCAGCGAAGCGGTAGGCCTCCTCGAGGTGCGGGTAGCCGGACAGCACAAAGGTCTCGATGCCCAGCTCGGCGTACTCGCGGATACGGGCCGCCACCGTCGCGGGGTCGCCGACCAGGGCCGTGCCGGCGCCGCCGCGCACCAGGCCGACGCCGGCCCACAGGTTCGGGCTGATCTCCAGCGCGGCGCGGCTGCCGTGGTGCAGGGTCGTCATGCGCCGCTGGCCCTCGGAGTCCATCCGGGTGTAGATCTGCTGCGCTGCGGCGACGGTCTGGTCATCGACATAGCGGATCAGATCCTCGGCGGCCGCCCAGGCCGCGTCCTCGCGCTCGCGCACGATCACGTGCAGGCGGATGCCGAAGCGCACGCTGCGGCCGTGCTCGGCCGCCAGGCGCCGCACGTCGGCGATCTTCTCGGCGACCTGCGCCGGCGGCTCGCCCCAGGTCAGGTAGGCATCGACGTGCTTCGCGGCCACGCGGTGGGCTGCCGGCGACGAGCCCCCGAAGTACAGCGGCGGGTGAGGCTGCTGCACCGGGGGGTAGAGCAGGCTGCCATCCTTGATGTGCAGGTGCCGGCCCTCGAAGGTGACGGTCTCGCCGCTGGTCAGCCCGCGCCAGACGCTCAGGAACTCGTCCACCGCCGCGTAGCGCTCATCGTGGGGCAGGTGCAAGCCGTCGCCGGCCAGCTCGACCGGGTCGCCGCCCGCGACGATGTTGATCAGCAGGCGCCCGCCCGAGAGGCGGTCGAAGGTCGAGGCCATGCGCGCGGCCAGGGTCGGCGAGATCAGGCCGGGCCGCACGGCGACGAGGAAGCGCAGGCGCTCGGTCAGCGGCGCCAGAGCCGAGGCTAGGACCCAGGCGTCGTCGCAGAAGCGGCCGGTCGGCAGCAGCACGCCGACGTACCCCAGCTGGTCAGCCGCCTGGGCGATCTGGCGCAGGTACGGGAAGGTCGTCGCTCGCCCGCCGGTCGTCGTGCCCAGGTGGTGTCCGTCGCCGGAGGTTGGGATGAACCAGAAGATGTCCATAGCACCATCGAGGGGGCCCGGCATGCCGCGCCCCATACGCTCCGTGTCTCAGGGCAGGGTCGCGTCCTTGACGACGACCTTCGTGGGCAGCAGGCCCAGCTCGAAGAAGAGGTCGGCGACCTGCTGCTGCTCGGCCAGCACCGTCTCGTCGAGCGGCTTCACCCCGTAGTCGACGTTCTCCTGGGCCTGCTCGATGATGGCGACCTCGATACCCAGCTGAGGCGAGAGCAGCGCGGCGACATCCTTCGGCTGGCTGTTGGCCCAGTCGTCAGCCTTCTGGATCTCCTCGAGCACGATCTGGAGTAGCTCGGGCGCTTTGGTCGCGAAGTCGCGCGAGGTGAGGTAGAAGTTGCGCGCGGCGATCAGCCCCTCGCCATCGCGCAGGACGGTCGCGCCCAGGTCGCGCACCGCGATGATCTTGAAGGGGTCCCAGATCACCCAGGCATCGACGCTGCCGCCCTGGAAGGCGGCTCGCGCGTCGGGCGGGGGCAGGAAGACCGGCTCCACGTCCGTGTACGCGAGCCCGGCCTCTTTGAGCGCCTGCACCAGCAGGTAGTGCGCGCTGGAGGCCTTCTGGACCGCGATCTTCTTGCCCTTGAGGTCGGCGAGGGTCTTGATTGGCGAGTCCTTGGGCACGATGATCGCGTTGGTCCGCGGGTTGGCGGGCTCGGCCGCCGCGTAGATCAGCGGGGCGCCGGCGGCCTGGGCGAAGATCGGAGGCGGCTCGCCGGTGGTGCCGAAGTCGATGCTGCCGACATTCAGGGCCTCGAGCAGCTGGGGGCCGGCCGGGAACTCGGTCCAGGTCACCGTGACGCCCTGGGCCTCGAGCCGTTTGCTGAGGGTGCCCTGGGCCTCGAGGATGCTGAGCGCGCCGCCTTTCTGGCGCCCGATGCGCAGCTCCTTCACCGCTGAGGCGCTGGCCGTGGTCGGCGCGCTGGCCGCCGGGGGAGTGGTCGCCGCCGGGGCGCTCGACTCGGTCGGCGCGCTCGCCGCCGGGGCGCTCGACTCGGTCGGCGCGCTGCCGCTCGCCGTCGGCTGGCTCGCTGCTGGCGGGGCGCTTGCCGCGCCGCAGGCCGCCAGCAGCAGGGTGAGGATCACCACGACGCCTGCCAACCCTACCGCCGTGCGTGAATGCCGACCTCGTCGTTCCCGCTCGCTCTGTCGCATTGTTCTGCTCCTTCGGGCGCCGCCGCGCGGCGCACACGCTCAGCCCTGGTCAGGTGGGGAAGGATACGTAAGGGCCTGCAGCGCCCAGTCGCCGAAGGCCTCACCGGCTGCGCGCTCAGCGCGCCAGCGCGCCAGCAGCTCGCCCAGGTGCTCAGGCAGATCGGCGGCCGGCACATCAGGCTGGTAGAGCCGGGCCAGCCGCGTGCCGGCCGGGCTGCCGCCCACGTAGACGTGGTAGCGCCCCAGGCTGCGCCCGATCACCCCGATCTCGGCCGTCGGCGGGCGCGAGCAGCTGTTCGGGCAGCCGCTCACTCTGATGGTCACCCGCGCGTCGCCCAGGCCGCGCGCCTCCAGGGCGCCCAGCAGCTCGGGCAGGAAGCGCTCGGCCTCAGCAACCGCCAGGCCGCAGGTGGGCAGCGCGGGGCAGGCCAGCGCGCCGCGACGGAGGGCGCTCAGGCCCCCCTCGCCCTCCGTCGTCGCCAGGCCGTACTCCGCGATCAGCGCCTCGACCCGCGGCCGGTCGGCGGGCGTGATGTGGGCCAGGACGATGTTCTGCTGGGCGGTCAGGCGCACCTCGGCGCCGGTCTGCGCGATGATAGCGCGCAGACCCGAGCGCACCCGGCGCGCCCCCTCATCCTTCACCCGCCCGCTCTCGACCCAGAGGCCGACCAGCCAATTGCCATCAGCCTGGGCGTGCCAGCCCAGATGGTCGTGGGCGGCGTAGAGGCCGACCTCGGCCGGGTCGTCCAGGGGCCAGCCCAGGCGCTGGGAGAGCTCGGCGCGGAACCACGCCACGCCCCGCTCGGCCAGCACATACTTCAGGCGGGCGTGGCGGCGGTTGGCGCGGTCGC
>JAAXUL010000711.1 GCA_013336035.1 Chloroflexales bacterium | reverse complement strand
CCCGATGGTGCCGGCCAGCTCCAGCGTAGCCCTCATCCTGGGCGACACCAGTGTCATCGCCTCAACCATCTGAAACATACCGCGATCTGCCGTCAAACTCCCAACATAAGCAACCCGCGACAAGCGCCCGCTCCAGAGGGTGGTCGCGGATGGCAGAAGCTCATTGCGCAGCGGATAGTTATTGATCACTACTGTGTGAGGGTTGAGCGGTGCGAAGCGTGCTCCGATCACCGGCGTAGCGGCAACCAGCGCTGAAAAGCGTCGTGCGGCACTATTCTCCAGCCGCTCAACAATTGAGCCGATCAGGCGGCGCGACCGGCGCGGCAGGTAGGTTTTCTGCAAGATCTGGCGCGGCACATCTTCGTGAATATCGTAAATTACCTCTTTGCCCCGCCGCTTCAACAGCAAACCAACCGGGATAAGCTCCGGATCGTGAAAATGATATATATCAGCATCGATCGCCAGCGCCTGCTGATAGACCGCCCGCACTGACCGCGTCATGCGCGTGAGACGGTTATGCTCGAAGCCGGCAATGCCGTGCAGAAAGACGCCATCGTGAATGCCATGGGGCGCGCCGGGTGCGACCAGATGCGTCTCAAAGCCGGCCGCTGCCAGGGTGCCGCACTCTTTAATAAAGATGCGTATGTCATTGTGAGGATGCACGGAGGTGAGGTGGCAGACACGGCCTGATCGTTGTGAGTGCTCTATCTTAAGCATGTTGGCAGCCCCATTCCGAAGGTATGCTCGTATTGCTGTGACGGTAAGGGGCGTCGGAATTCCCCTCTGGTGTCGGCGCTACAGTTGTGACTATAGCAGCCCGGCCACTACCCCATGAAGATGAATGTGAGGCCCGCTTCATCTCTAAGCGCAGCATAATATAGGGCGCCCCTCCCGAGGCGCCTGCTCCTGTCGCACCGCGCTCAGAAGCCATATGCCACCAGGCACTTTGGCGAACGGCAATCTGTGCCGCCGCCCGCTACCTCAGTGTCTGCTTATGGGGGCCTTTTTTGGGCCGCCCAGGTTGACAATCGTGTCAGCATATAGCAGCCAGGCAGGGTTATAGCAAGATTACAATTGGCCGCGTTGAGACTTATGACCGATCTTTGGAACCTTATGACCCGTCCTTGGAACCTTATGACCGATCTTTGGAACCTTATGACCCGTCCTTGGAACCTTATGACCCGTCCTTGGAACCTTATGACCCGTCCTTGGAACCTTATGACCCGTCCTTGGAACCTTATGACCCGTCCTTGGAACCTTTGGATAGTGCGGGGCGGCAAGACCTCGACCGCGACAGGCGATCCCTACAGCCCATCGGTAGGGGCGTATTATCGGCATAAGTACTAGCTTTAACTAGCCATAAAGTAACTGTACAGAAGCAATGGCAACCGCTACACTCTTCATCGTGCCAAGCGGCACTCGGACGATCTACCATCAACCCAGAAAGGAGACCGCACAATGGCAGCACAGTCGAACGCCCGCCTGTCCCCAGAAGTGATCGCCGCGGACCGCGCCACCCTCGCCGCCGTCAAGAACCTGGGCGACTACACCCCCGTGAATGTGCTCTACAGCACGGACTCGCTCGAGCAGCTCGAGGCGGCGCTGATAGCGCTTCTCGAGGCCGAGAGCCGCATCCTCCAGGAGACCGACTCGCTCCGCGATCAGATCATCGCCGCGATCAATGCCTTCCACAAGGCGATCAAGGGCCTCAAGGCCCAGGTCAAGGCCCAGTACGGCGACGACTCGGTGGCCCTGCACGCCATCGGGCTCAAGAAGATCTCGGAGCACAAGCGCCCGACGCGCCGCCCGCGCAACGCCGCGTAGCGCGCCAGCACGGCGTCCGAGTTGTTTTGACGGATTGGGAGAGGCTTGGGGAGGGCTAGGCCCTCCCCGAAAAGGTGCCGCGCCGGCCCTTCGCCCTTCGCGCCTGAGGCGGCCCTCGCGTGAACAAAGCGAGGTTGGTGTATCCTGAACATGCTTCACGACCCGCCGCGCATCGCCGAGAATCTCTCAGCTGGCCTCTGCGCTCCCAGCGAGACCGCGGAGGTCGGGCGCTCTTGGCTCAGCAAGGAGGCAGCATGACGGATCGCCAGTTCATCGAGGTTCACGGCGCACGCGAGAACAACCTCAAAGACATCTCGCTGAACATCCCCAAGCAGAAGCTCACGGTGTTTACCGGCGTATCCGGCTCGGGGAAATCCTCGCTGGTCTTCGACACCATCGCGGCCGAGGCGCAGCGCCAGCTGAACGAGACCTTCACCGCCTTCGTGCAGGGCTTCCTGCCGCACTACGGCCAGCCGGACGTCGACCGCATCGAGCACCTGAACGCGCCGATCATCATCGATCAGAAGCGGGTCGGCGGCGGCTCGCGCTCGACCGTGGGCACCTACACCGATATCGCGGTGCTGCTGCGGCTACTCTTCTCACGGGTCGGGCAGCCCTATGCGGGGCCAGCCTACGCCTTCTCGTTCAACACCCCGCAGGGCATGTGCCCAGAGTGCGAGGGCATCGGCAAGACCGTTCAGCTCGATCTAGACAAGCTCCTGGACCGCAGCGCGTCCCTGAATGGCGGGGCGATCCTGCACCCAGAGTTCAAGGTCGGCAAGTGGATGTGGAAGATGTACCCACTCTCGGGCCTCTTCGACAACGACAAGCCGATCAAGGACTACAGCGACGAGGAGCTGCACGCCCTGCTGTACGGCGCGGACGTGAAGGTCTCGTTCGGCGAGTTCGGCTCGAAATACGAGGGCCTCGTCGAGCGCTTCACCCGCATGTACATCAAGAAAGACGCGGCGGCCATGTCCGACCGCAACCGGGCGGTCTTCGAGCAGTTCACCACCTCGCAGACGTGCCCGCTGTGTCATGGCGCGCGGCTCAACCGGGCCGCCCTGGATTGCAGGATCGCTGGCCGGAATATCGCCGAGCTCTCTGATCTGGAGGCGACGGAGCTGATCGCATTCCTGGAGGGCTTCACCGACCCGATCGCCGTGAGGCTGGCCGCCAGACTCACCGAGCGCGTGCAGCACCTGGTAGAGATTGGGCTCGGGTATCTGAGCCTCGGCCGGGAAACCTCGACCCTGTCCGGCGGCGAGTCGCAGCGGGTGAAGATGATCCGGCACCTCGGGAACAGCCTGACCGAGATGCTGTACATCCTCGACGAGCCCACGGTGGGGCTACATGCGCGCGATGTGGCCCGTCTGAACAGCCTGCTGAAGAAGCTGCGCGACAAGGGCAACACCGTGCTGGTGGTCGAGCACGACCCGGATGTGATCGCCATCGCGGATCATGTGGTGGACATCGGCCCGAAGGCCGGGACGCACGGCGGCGAGGTGGTGTTTGAGGGGAGCTATGAGGACCTCAAGCGTGCCGACACGCTCACGGGGCAGTTCCTGAAGCAGCACCTGCCGATCAAGCAGAAGGTGCGCCAGCCGACCGGGCAGATGACCATCCAGAACGCCGCCCTGCATAACCTGAAGAACGTCACGGTGAACATCCCCACCGGCGTGCTGACCGTCGTGACGGGGGTGGCCGGCTCAGGCAAGAGCACCCTGGTTAACGATGTCTTCTTAGAGCAGCACCCCGACGCGATTGTGATCGACCAGTCGCGCGTGACGGCGAACAGCCGCTCGGCCCCGGCCACCTACACCGGGATCATGGACGACATCCGGCAGGCCTTCGCCAGGGCCAACAAGGTCAGCGCCTCGCTCTTCAGCTTCAACTCGGCGGGCAGCTGCCCCAACTGCAACGGCCTGGGCGTGGTGTACACCGATCTGGCGTTTATGGAGGGCATCGCCGCCACCTGCGAGATCTGCGAGGGCAAGCGCTTCAAGTCCGAGGTGCTGGCCTACCACCTGCGCGGCAAGACCATCAGCGACGTGCTGGACATGACCGTGGAGGAGACCCTGACCTTCTTCACCGAGAAGAAGATCAAGGCCGTGCTGCACGCCATGAGCGATGTGGGGCTGGGCTACCTGAGGCTGGGCCAGCCGCTCAGCACCGTATCGGGCGGTGAGGGGCAGCGCCTGAAGCTCGCCACCGAGCTGCACAAGCAGGGCAGCGTCTATGTGATGGACGAGCCCACCACCGGGCTCCACCGCTCAGACATCGGCCTGCTGATGGGCATCATTGACCGGCTGGTGGACGCAAAGAACACGGTCATCCTGATCGAGCACCATCTGGATGTGATCCGGCAGGCCGACTGGATCATCGACCTTGGCCCGGAAGGGGGCAGCGCCGGCGGCGAGGTATTGTTTGAGGGGCCACCGCAAGCATTGAAAGACAGCAAGCGGAGCATCACGGCGAGGTTCATCTGAAGAGATCCAGATAGCGCAAACGCATGCGATAATAGGAGGGACAAGACGGGAGGCTCCTTGTGGCAGACGCGCTGATAGCGACCAAGCTGATGGCCCCCTGGGCCCGCCGCCCAGCCGTCCCTCGCCCCCGGCTAGTGGCCCGGCTGCGCGCCGGGCTGGACGGCCCACTCACGCTGCTCTGCGCCCCCGCCGGCTTCGGCAAGACCTCGCTGGTGCTCCAGGCCCTCGACGAGCAGGCGACGGCGTGGCTCAACCTTGACCCCGACGACGGCGAAATGACGCGCTTCGCCCACTATCTGCTGGCGGCGATAGCGCGCGCGGCCCCCGACCTCGCGCCCGCCCTCGCCCCCCTGCTGCGCAGCAGCCCGCTCGATCTCTCCGCGACCGTGGCGACGCTCGTGAACGTGCTCAG
>JAAXUL010001510.1 GCA_013336035.1 Chloroflexales bacterium | reverse complement strand
GCGCGGCTCGCGCACATCGATCACCAGGGGCAGGGGCGCAGTGCCGCGCAGCTGCTCCCACAGCTCGCGGGCGGCCACGGTGGGCGCGGGCGCGGCGCCCAGCGGCAGCAGGGGGATCGGCGGCGCCCCCCCCGGCAGGGTCCGCTTCGGCAGGCTGTGGCACTCGAGGAAGGCCCGCCGCTCGCACTCGTAGATGCAGACCGCCGGGTCGATCACTTTGTAGAAAAGCGTGCCGATGGCCGCGTCCTCGTCGAGGAAGTGGGACGCGCCGAGCTGCTCGTAGAAGCCGGTCTGGCGCATACGGTGGAGCACCGGGTCGCGCACGCGCGTGAAGTAGAGCTCGCCGGCCCGCTCGTGCATCACCTGGCGCACGCTCTCGAGCATGCGGATGCCGCTGATGTCGCAGTGCTGGACGCTGTGCATGCGCAGGAGCAGGAAGCGCTGGCCCGGGGTGGTCGCCAGGATATCGTAGATCGCCTCCTCGACGTGGTTGACGGCGCCGAAGTAGAGGTCGCCCAGGATGTCGATGACCGCCAGCTGTGGGCACTGGGGGTGATCGGGGCGGGGCGCCCAGTGCTTGAAGCTGTCGTCGGGCAGCACCGCGTAGACGCGCGGCGCGCTGGTGCGCATCAGGTAGTAGCCGAGCGACATGAGCACGCCGATCATGATCGCGAACTGTAGCGGCAGCAGCAGGGTCGCCGCGAAGGTGACGGCCATGATCAGCGCGTCGCCCGGGGCCCCCTGCCAGATCCGCCGCATGGTCTTGACGTCCACCATGCTCCAGGCGGTGACGGCGAGGGCGCCGGCCAGCACCGAGCGCGGGATCTGGGCGATCAGGGGCGCCAGGGCGAAGGTGGCCACCAGCACGAAGACCCCCGAGAAGGCGTTGCCCATCGCCGTCTTCGCGCCCGACTGGTAGCTGAGGGCCGAGCGGTTGAATGAGCCCGAGCAGGGGTAGCCGCTGAAGACCCCGGCGGCGATGTTGGCGATGCCCTGGCCCACGAACTCCTGGTTGCTGTCGAGGCGCTGCCGCGAGTAGCCCGCCACGGCCCGCGCGATGGCCACGGCCTCGACCAGGCCGATGATCGCGAGCGCCAGGGCCCCGTTGGCCAGGTGGCCGATTAGACTCAGGTCGAGGAAGGGCAGGCTCGCCACGGGCGGCAGCCCGACCGGCAGCTCGCCCAGCACGCGCACGCCCTGGCTCTCGAGCGCCAGCCCCCACGACACCACAGCCCCCACCGTCACTCCGACCAGCACGGCCGGGATCTGCCGCGTGACCCGCGGCCACGTGGCGATCAGGAGCATGGTGCCAAGGCCCAGGATGATCGAGGGCATGTGGGCCTCGTCGATCTGCCGGACGGCGCTCGCCACCGTGCCTAGCAGGCCCTCGGTTGGCGCGATGGTGACCCGCAGGATCGGCCCGATCTGGTTGGACATAATCAGGATGCCGGCGCCCGCGGTGAAGCCCACCGCCACCGAGTCCGAGACGAAGTTGACCAGGATGCCGAGGCGGGCGAGGCCCATCAGGAGCCGGATCGCCCCGGCCATGACTGCCACCAGGCCGGCGGCGGCCACGAACTCGGGCGAGCCGGGCGCGAAGAGGGGCGCGAGCACCGAGAGGGTGAGGATCGAGGCGGTGTTGGTGGGCCCGCTGTGCAGGTGGCTCGACGACCCCCAGAGCGCCCCGGCGATCGTGGCGACTACGGCCGCGTAGAGGCCCATCGCGGGGGGCAGCCCCGCCAGCAGCGAGAAGGCCAGGGCCTGTGGCAGCAGCACGAGCCCCACCGTCACGCCGGCCAGGAGGTCGGCGCTCAGGGCTGCGCGGGGGTACGCGC
>JAAXUL010000109.1 GCA_013336035.1 Chloroflexales bacterium | reverse complement strand
TACTCGTAGCGGCGGTTGGGCGGAGCGTTGCCCTCCAGGAGTTCCAGGTCGAAGCGGTGCTCGGGGCTCTCGGCCGCGTGGAGTTCCACCGGCGCGATCGGCCGCGTGAAGCAGTCCGGGTCCAGGCTCGCGTGGGCGACGGCGGCCGCCCCCTCGCGGAAGAAGGCCGGCACGGCGTTCGCCTCCAGGGCCGCCACCGCCTGCCGGGCCGCGGCCCGGTGCCCCTCCTCGTGCCAGGCGAGGGCCGGCGCGGGTGGTGGGCGGCCGGGTCGGGTGCGGCTGCGCGCTTACGCTGCGGCACGGCGCGCCTCGCCCATCGTGGCCCAACTCGCCAGCACGTCGTCGAGGCTCATCGGCATGCCGTGTCCGTCGAGCCAGGCCGCGTAGGCGGTTGCCTGGGCGACGCGCTGGAGTGCCGAGAGTTGCCGCAGCAACGTGTGGGCGAGCGCCGGCTCCTCGACGATCAGGTCGGCGAGGGCCTCGGGCTCGTAGACTGACGCGCACGGCGTGGCCACGCCTTCACCTGGCGCCGTTGACGCAGGTCGGGGGGCGACGCGGGCGATGAGAACCCGCCACTCCCGCTCGACGCGATCAGCGCCTACGCCGAGGAGCGCGCCGTGGGCCGTGGCCTGGGCGGCGCGCTGCCTGGGCCGCATCGCGGCCAGCACGGCGGCGCCGCGGGCCGGGTCGCGCTCCAGAAGGGCGATGAGGCTGTGCGGACAGAGGGGTGGGGCGGGCGGGCCGCTGGCCGAGTTGCCAGGGGCGGGGGAAGGGGAGTTGGGTGCCATGGCGGCGATCCTCTCCGTTGCCGGAGGATGCCGTGGGGCACGCCAGGGGTAGCCGTCGTGGTCACGGCGATCCTCCAGGCTGCTCCGCTAAGCCTCGGAGCGCTGGCCGCGCCGGCGAAATGACAAACCTACGCGCACGGCCCCCACCGCTGTCGCTGGTGAGGCCGGGGATCGCCGCGATTGATGGTACAATCGCGCCCAGCCCTTTCCTGCCACCACAGGAGGGGGTTAGTGGCCGCGCGGGTGGTACCAACACCTACGCGGCCACGTCATTTCATGGGAGTATAGTAAGTTGGTATCGTCCTACTGTCAAGTGCGATATTTCTTGGGAATGTTGTCGAGGCTGCGCGAGGCCAGGTATTCATCAATGGCAGCGCGAGTCGTCACCCATTGCGATCCAAGTTTTTTAGCTTTTAGGCGGCCCAGGGATATGTAATTACGGAGAGATTGATGGGATAACCCCGCGTACTCTGCCGCCTGCTGAAGCGAGATCAGCTCACCCACGGTCAGCGGGTCGACGGGGTTCTGGTTGTCGGTGGGGTCGGTGGGCATACCAACATCTACAATCCAAAATCTGCCATCACACCGTCTCCCACTCCTCGCGGGAGACGCCGGCCTGGCGGAGGATCCGGATGAGGAGGCCAACGCCAATATCGCCATGGTGCGGGTTCGGGATCGTCACGCGCAGCTGCTCACGCACCATATACAGATGGTTGCCGCCGGGGAACGGGCCGGCGAAGCCGAGGGCGCGCAAGCCACGGATCAGGTTCGTGCGGGAGACAGGGCCATAGGGTGGCATCAGGCCGCCTCTTGCTGTAGCGGCGCCATCAAGTCAATCCCATCAATGGGCGGTATCGTGTGGCCAAGGCGTAGCCCCAGCAGGAGCCAGCCCTCCAACGCCTCCTGAAGATCCTCGCGGCACGCTTCTAGTGTAGGCGCACTCCCCAAGACCCCCTGGAGGCCCGGGATCTCACCATAGAAGCCCTCGTTTTCCTCAAGGATCTCATAGGTCGCGTGGCGCATCGCCGCCTGAATATACGCGGTGAGCATGAAAATCTCCTCTGGGTCAGCGGGCCTTGGCAACCCACTCAGCCGTGAAGTCCTGCATACAGCACCCGCCCCCGCTCGACGACCTCGCGCAGGAAAAAGTCGCCCTGGGCCACGCGGCTGCCCAGATCGGTGGGGGCACGCACCACGACATCTACCGGGAAGCCTGGGTGGATGGCAGTGAGGATCTCGACCGCCTGATAGGCGGCGTGGCGCGGGTAGGGCATGACCACCAGCAGATCTACATGGGAGTCTGGGCCTGGTATGCCGTAGGCGTAGGAGCCGAAGAGGATAATCTGCCCGGGCTGAAAGGCCCGCGCAATCTGGTCGCTGAGGGCCTGGATTTGATCGGACTGAACCATCCACCGCTCCTATCGCGAGGCCTTCCTTGGGCGTATGGTACGTAATCCAGTGGGTGGCGTCAATAAGCACAGCCGTACTGGCTAACTGGCCATGCCGTCGTGGACTCTGTGCAAGGCGCGCTGCTGCGGCTATGGTACGGCGGGGGGCGTCAATAGAAACAGGTGTGCATCTCAATCCCTCGTAAGAGGGGCGAGATGCACACCTCTCGGTACGCATCGGCAAGGGGCGCTTCAGGTAACTGGCTTATGTACCGGCGGCGATGGGTTGGGCTTCCAGCCAGCCTTTGCGCATCAGCACATCGCGCGTGAGGATGATCTGGTCGGCGGAGAAGCGACGTTTACGCTCGTTCCAGCTATGCGTCCCCTCGATCACACCCTCTGCCGTGTGCGTACCCTCGTTGCGCGCGACCCAGTGGACAGTCGAGAGCAGCTCAAGCCCAAATGGTGTCTCGAAGCCATCGACGAGGTTAGCGACCCGATCGAAGCGGGCATGGGCTTCCTTGTCTTCTCGGAGCAGTGGGGTGGCGGCCTCGACCGCACCGGGGAGGAGCTCAAGTGGTTTGCCTGGTTCATCGCCGCCATCGGCGTACCCTGTCACAAAGTAGCCCTCAACAGCGTGCAGGACGTGGCGCAGATTCTCGGCGTAGGGGCCGTAGATCGCCTTCCTAAAGTCGAGGCGCAGGGGCTGTCCGGCCTCCTGCATGAAGTACATCAGCTTATGGACTTCCAGCAGGGTGACGAAGGGGTCCATGAGGCCGCCGAGGTAGCGGTGCATCAGCAGCACAAGGGCGGCCCGGCCCGCCGTCATCCTAGGTGTCTTTGGGGCCTGCGCCGGGGCCGGCCGCTCCTGGGGCGCCGACGGCTCGTAGATCTCCACGCGCACCCCATCGAGCGGTTCCAGGGCGGCCGCGATCCGTGGCCGCACGACTTGCCAGTCCAGGCCACCAAGGCCACTGCCCAGGGGAGGAATCGCGATGGAGTGGATGTCACGCCGTCGGATCTCCTCTACCAGTGCGGTCAGGCCAGTATCGATGTATTCGAGCCGGCTCTTGCCACGCCAGTCACGCTTGGTGGGGAAGTTGATAATGTACCTCGGGCCGATTAGGGCATTTGTCTCAAAGACAAGCATGCGGCCCGGCTGGACCTCGCCGCGTTTACAGGCCGCGACATAGGCCTTGTAGTTGTCCTCGTAGGCGTTTTTGAACTGCAGCGCGATGCCGCGCCCCATGATGCCAACGCAGTTGACAGTGTTGACTAGGGCCTCGACGTCGGCCTGGAGGAGGTCGCCAGTTTGATAGGTGATCATGGTGCCCCTCCCTAATAGTACCAATCGGAGCGCCGCACAAGGGCCGGTCGATACGCTGTGCTCCGGAGAACCTGAACGACTTGCCCCTCGATCGCCCGCGAGTGGACACCAATATACTCAACGAGCTCCCAGGGGAAGAAGTGGTGCAGAAGAAATTCGGCCTGTTTGCCTTCGCTTACATCTCGGGAGCGAAAGTTCGTCGCAGCCACCGCCGGCCAGTTCACCTCGCCAAGCTGGTCGAGGCGTGAGCGAAACTCCGTATAGTAGGCGCCGGCGTTCGACAATGAGAACGCCCAGCGCTTGCCCTGGGCCTCTGCCCAGGCGACGGTTGTGGCAAGATCGGCCTGCAGGTGCAAGATTGGCCCCTGCCCGCCGCGGTAGGTGAGATCTTCGTGGTTTGCCCGCCAGATGATATACAGCATAACTGAACGCGGGCAAAAGTAGAAGGGTACATAGTCCCCCACGTGATCGCTGGGATGGCAGTTGACCGGTAGGGCAAGCCGGCGCTGCTTGATACGGCTCATCCCGATCGTCGTGCCGCCGCCCCCGCGGCACTGCATCTCCGCGTCGCACCATAGCCCGCCTGCGGCGAGCACCGAGGCCAGCCGGTCAACGTGGAGGATGTGGTAGATCTTGGGTTGGGCTGGCACCGGGTACATAGGGAGCTTCACATCCTGGCAATTAACACGGCTTCAGAAGGTTCGTGTCTCCTTGGTTGGCGCTGGTTTTCGGCCTGGAGAGCCTTCGCAAGCTCTCCAGGGCAGAACTTTTCTGTGCTCAGTCTACCACGGACCCTGCTATGTGCGCTTCATCTACTCCGCTACCTGTGAAGCTGTCCCCGTGAGGCACGTGAGGACAGCTACGTTCTGCATGGTATCGCTCGCGAGCTACCATCGGGTGCCGCTGCTCGCACGCGTAACCCTGGGGCATGGCGGGCAGCTGTTGACGGCGAATGGTGAGCTGCGCTGCCGAAGTGCCAGTGCAGCGACTTCGGTAGCGCAGCTCCGTCTGCTATCAGAGTTTCAGATACCCCTGGCGCTCGTCATCAGCGCCGGATGATGAACCTTGCCTCGCTGCCGCCCGGCCCGCGCCGCACCTCCAGGTGCGCCGGGATGCGGGACTGCAGGGCCGCAACGTGGGAGATGATCCCGATGAGTCGTCCGCCGGTCTGGAGGTCCAGCAGGGTCTCCAGACAGTCGTCGAGCGTGTCCGGGTCGAGCGTGCCGAAGCCCTCGTCCACGAATAGAGTCTCGAGGTACACGCCGCCCGACTCGGCCTGAACGATATCGGCGAGCCCGAGGGCCAGGGCCAGCGATGCGAGGAACCCCTCGCCACCGCTGAGGGTCTGGGTGCGGCGCTGGCTCGACGTGTAGAAGTCGTCAACTACGATGTCGAGTCCGCTCGAGCGCCGGCGCTCCCCCGGCGATACTTCGCGCTGGATCGTGTAGCGACCGTCGCTCATACTGCGCAGCCGCCTGGACGCGCTCTCCAGCACTTCGTCGAACGTCCGCGCCAGCATGTACTGGTGGAAGGAGAGCTTCTGCTCATTTTTCCCCCCGGCCATGTGCGCCAGATGCCCCACGATTCGGTGGCGTTCCTCATCCGCCTGCAATGTGCTGTTCAGCTCCTCGATCTGCTGCGCCACTTCGTCGATCTGCTGGCGCTCTCGCTCCAGCTTCGCGGCCTCGCTCTGGCGCTCGGCCAGCTGCTCGTCCGACTCCCGAAGCGCTCCCTGCAGAGCCGCCATATCCGGTGCTACAATGTCCCTGGCCACGAGCGCTGCCTGCTCGACACGGGCCCTGGCAAGGGCCAACTCCTCGTCATAGGCAGCCACTGTGCTCCGAAGCGTGGCCAACTCATTGGGCTCGACGTGCGCCGCCGCGTAGGCCGCCTCGTCCGGGAATCCTGCGACGGCCAGCCTGCTTGCGATATCCTGCTCCAGCGCGGCGGCTGCGAGCTCCGCAGCCTCAGAGGTGGCACGCCGTTCGGCGAGGATGGCACGAGCGGTATCACTTCTGCCACTTGCGGCGTCGGCTGCTATGCGCGCTTGGGTGTAGGTGGCTTCGAGGATCTCAGCTGTGACGCGCGCCGCGTCGGCCGCCTGCTGCGCCTGCTCGGCCGTCCCCAGAGCCGTCGGCACCCGCTGCTCGCGATCCTCGAGGAGCGCTGACACCTCGGTCAGGGCGCTCCGTTGTGTTTGGAGCTGCGGTCCACGCTCGGCGATCTCCCGCTCGATCATGGCCAGTTCGTCGCGAAGCCGCTGGAGCGTCCCCTGCCGTGCGGAAAGCTCCTCGGCAATTGCCTCCGCCTGTGCGCGCGTCTGCTCCTCGGCCTTGATTGCCTGGGCCAGTGTTGCAGCGTCCTCATCGGCTCCGAGCGCCTCACGTTCCTTTGCTACCCGGTATGCTAGTTCGTCGCGGCGTGCCACGGCGGTAATTAGGACTCCACGTGCGTCGTCGTGCGCCTGGCGCGCTACCTCGGCCGCCTGGCGTGCCTCGCCGAGTGCTTCGTCGTTGACTATGTCAGCGCCGATGTGGGCGGGCTGCGGGTGCTCCGTTGAGCCGCAGACCGGGCACGGCTCATCCGGAGCGAGCGCCGCAGCGAGGCGCCCGGCCTGCCCGGCAACCCAGCGCTGCTCCAGCTCGTGGGCATCGCGCTTCTGCTCCGCCGCCAGCCACTCTGTCTCTTCAACGCGTTCCTGCGTTGTGAGCGCCTGCCCTTCGGCAGCAGTGTGCTCCGCGATCAGGCCCTGGAGTTGCTCGATTCGCGTGAGCCGCGCCCGCAGCTGCTCGACCCGCAGCCGGAGCCCCTCGCGCTGTGCTGCCGCCAACTCCGCCTCGTGCGCTGCCGCTTCGAGCCTCGGCTGGTGCTGTCGTAGGGCCTCGTGCCGCTGCGCTGCGTCCTCCTGCTGCGACACCAGGAGGTTCATGTCAGCCCGCAGCCCTGCCAGCCGCTCCCGCAGCGTGGCGGCTTCGGTGGCGAGGCCCACAAACCGCGCCGCCTCGACGGCCCGGGCCGTCGCCTCCGCGCGCTCCTGGGCGCGGCCCTCCTCGTGGAGCAGGGCCTCCTCAGCTGCGGTGAGCGCCGCCTCGGTCGTCTCCAGCTCTGCCTGAGCCTGGCTGGCAGCCCGACATCGGGCATCCCGCTCCTGCCGGCGTGTCTCGGCAGAACGCATCACATCAGCCAGAGCGGCCGCCCGCTCGCCCACCTGGGCCCGCTGGCGTTTGCCCAGGATGTCCGCACCACGCGCCTCCACTGCAGCCAGAGCGGCGCGGGCGGCCTGGTCCTGACTCACGAGCTCCTGCGCCCGCTCGCCGGCCGTCAGTGCGGCGCGGGCCTCGTCGCGGGCACTGGCCCTGGCGGACACCAGAGCCACCGCGGCTGAGAAGCGGACCTCGACGTCCAGGCGGTGGTCGCCCAGCGTCGAGACCTGCTCAAGCCCCAGGCTTGCAAGGAGGCCGCCACGGCGCTCTTCCTGGTGCTTGACCCGCGCCGCCAGATCCTTCGCCTCGGCCGCGAGGCGTTGCTCGATCTGCTCGTACCGCTCGGCGCCGAAGAGGGTGCTGAGCACCTCCTTCCGCTTGGTCGGGTTCGCCTCGAGAAACTCCAGGAAGCGCCCTTGAGCAAGCACGGCGACCTGCTGGAACTGCTCGTAGCTCAGCCCCAGCAGCCGCCCGGCCTCGTCGCTGACTGCGTCCGCCCCTTCCTCGATCGTCTCGGCGGCCCCATCAGGGCTCAGACGCTCCAGCTCGGCGAAGGGGCCCTCGGGAACCAGCTTGCCGCGGCCCCGGTGCGGCGGACGCAGGTACGAGGGGCGGCGGGTAACACGATAGCGCTCCGCGCCGATGCTGAAGGTGAAGACGACCTCGGTCGCTGTGCCGGGGGCCGCGTGCTTGCTGCGCATATCCTGGTCCGAGCGTCCCCCGCCCGATGACTTGCCGTAGAGCGCGTAGGCGATGGCATCCAGAACCGTGCTCTTTCCGGCGCCGGTCGGGCCGTGGATCAGGAACGAGGTGTGGTCGCCGAGCTCGGCGAAATCAAGGTGCTGCTCGCCTCCGTAAGGCCCGAAGGCGCGCATCGTCAGTGTCAGCGGTCGCATAGTTCTCCCTCCCGCTCCTCGATCTGCATGTTCTGGACAATCTCGGCGAAGACGCGGGCGTGCTCGGGGCTGAGGTCGGTGTTCGTGAGCGCCCGGTAGAACTCCGCGAACAGCTCGTCGTCGCGCAACGTACTCTCGGGGGCCATAAGGCGCCGCACATCACCGCTGGTGAGCAGCTGCGGGCGCTCCAGGTGGATGATGTTGGGGAAGATCTGGCGCAGCCGGCTCATCCCCTCAACTACCGTCTCCTGGTCGGTCAGCTTCACGACGACGTAGTCTTCGCGCGGCCCGAAAGCGACCTCCCCGCGCAGCAGCGCGTCAAAGGCTCCCTCGACGCGGCGCAGGTCGCGCCGCGGGCGGAGCGCGATGAGCTCATGGGTGCAGGCGCCCGCCGCGTCTAGCTCGACGACCGTCACGCTCTTGGCGTGCTCGATCTCAGAGATGGAATACTTCAGCGGTGAGCCGGCGTAGCGGATGCGGACCTCGCCGACGGCCTGCGGCCGGTGCAGGTGGCCGAGAGCGGTGTAGTGGAAGGGCGTGAAGTGGCCTGCGGCGACGCTCCCGGCCCCGCCCACCGCCAGGTCGCGCTCGGATTTACAGGTGAGGCCGCCGGCGACAAAGGCGTGGGCCACGGCGACCGAGCGTGTGCCGGCGGGGTGGCACGCCCCGACACGTCCGGCCCAGCACGCCATCGCCTCGTCGTGACTGGTGATGGCTGTCTCGCCCAGGCGGGTGCGGGCCGTCCCAGGGTCGGCGTAGGGCATCGCATAGATGATCACCGGGCCGTGTTGATCATGGAGCGTGACCCGGCCGGGCTCGGTGCGCAGAGCGCCGAACAGGTGCAGCCCCGCGGCCTGGTGGAGCCGCGAGCCGAAGTTCACCCACTGCGGGCCGTCGTGGTTGCCCGCGATCAGCACGACCGGTACGCGTAGGTCGAGCACGATCTCCGATAAGGTCTGGTCGAGCAGGTCGATGGCGGGGCCGGACGGTATGGCCCGGTCGTAGATATCGCCGGCGATGATGACCGCGTCGGGCCGAGTCTCGCGGGCGATGGCGATCAGCTGGGCCAGGATGTAGGCCTGGTCTTCCAGGAGTTGGACGCCGTGGAGGACGCGCCCCAGATGCCAGTCGGCGGTGTGGAGAAGCCGCATAGGGAGGTTGTGCTTTCGATGAGCCGGCCGCTGCGAGAGTGGCTGGCGTTCTAGTGAAACGGTTCGTGTGTAGCGGCGGCGTGCCGCCTGGATCTACCCAGAGTATACGGAACACCCGATGCGCAAATGCGCCCGCTAATCGTGTCGCGTGCTCGATCGGTTGCATGCAGGTAAAGCAGGGCACGCTGCGCGGCTCGTCGAGCGTCAGCGTGCTATACTGCCCAACCAGCAGGCCCTTGCCGCGCCGCCGCTGTCGCGCCGCGTACTGCCCGGAGCGTGTATGTCCGCCCTCCCTCCCGATCTGCTCGCCGGCATCGCCGACGCCGCCGCCCTCCGGCGCCTCTTCGTCGCCCTGGGCTATGACCAGCAGGAGCGCGTTGCCTACACGCCTCGCACCCTGGATTGGCCCGCCAACGTCGCCGTCGAGCTGCGCGGTCGCGCCTTCGAGCTGCTGGCCGACGCCGACGATGGGCAGTTCCAGGTGCTGCTGCTCCCCCCGCATCCCGAGGCCCAGGGCCTCACGGCTGAGCTCACGCGCCGGCTCTATAACACCCTCGAGCAGCGCCTCGTCGAGGGTGTGCTCGTGCTGCCGGATCAGCAGTGGGGCGCTGTCGAGCTGGTGCTGCTCGCCGACACCCGCCCGATCGACCAGCGCTCCACTCCCCTGGGTTCGTTCCTGCGCTTCAGCTTCGATCCGCGCGCCCTGCGGCCCCACCAGCAGATCGCCCTGGAGCTGCTCGACGCAACCGGCGCCGGCCCCGGCGAGCACGCCGAGCGCGCCGTCCGGGCCTTCCGCCGCGCCCAGCAGGAGCGCTTCTTCCGCAGCGTCAACGTCTTCAGCACCTACTACCTGGAGCGGCGCATCGCCAGCGACTCCCCGGCGAAAGATCGCTGGGCGGCCTTCGCCGGCGAGATGCCCGCCCTCCGCGCCGCCCTCGCCGGCGCTGATGTCCCCGCCGCGCTCACGGCCCTCGGCTGGTCCGTGCTGCCGCCCCTCGCCCCCGGCGCCCCCGCGCGCCTCACGGCCAATGGTGACGAGGTCGCGCTGCTCGCCACGCTCCCCGACGGCCACCCGCTCGACCAGCCCGTCTCTGAGACCAACTACCCGCAGCTGGCCCTGCTCGCCGCCCTGGAGCAGCAGAAGCAGGCCGCCGGCCTCGTCTGGGCCGTGCTGACCAACGGCCGCCAGTGGCGCCTCTATAGCGCGATCACCGCGAGTATCAGCGGCACGTTCTACGAGGTCGATCTGGGCGACATCCTCGCCTATGGCGCCGACGACGACCTGCGCTACTTCGCCGCCTTCTTCGGCGCCGCCGGCCTCGCCAGTGGCTTCGCCCGCCTTGTCCTCAGCTCATCGCAGACTCTGGCGAAGGAGGTCGGCGAGAGCCTGAAGAATGTGGTCTACCGCTCAACGGGCAGGGGCGAAGCGGACGAGAAGGTCTTCGCGCTGCTCGCCAACGCTATCGCCGACGACCTCAAGCGCCAGGGCGCCTACAGCGGCGACGCCGCGCAGCTGGAGCTGATCCGCCGCACTACCCTGGTGCTGCTCTACCGCGTGCTCTTTCTGCTCTACGCCGAGAGCATGCGCCTGCTGCCTACGCTCCACCGCGACTACTACCCCCATAGCCTGACGTTTTTACTCTCCGAGATCGCCGTCCACCCCTTCACCCCGACCCACCTCCAGAAGCCGATGGGGCCGACGGCGTACTGGGCCTGGGAGCACCTGCTGGCGCTCTGCGCGGCGGTGAGCGGCGGCCGCGCCGTGTGGGGCGTGCCGAAGTATAACGGCGGCCTGTTCAGCGATGGCGCCGCTGTCGGTGGCAACGAAAACCCCCACCGTGCTCCCCACCGGCTGCTCGCATCGGTGCGCCTGGGCGCGATGGACCTCTGTAAGGCCCTGCGGCTGCTTGGCCTCGACCCGGCTGCGCTCAATGCCCGCAGCGTCGATGAGGCCCGCCACCTGATCGACTACGCCGCCCTCGACGTGCGCCGCCTGGGCAGCATCTACGAGGGGCTGCTCGAGTACCGCCTGGCCGAGAAGCCCGACGGCACGCTGGAGCTGCGCCATACCCGCGAGGAGCGCAAGTCCAGCGGCAGCTACTACACCCCCGACTATATCGTGGCCTACATCGTCGAGCAGGCCGTTGGCCCGGTGCTGGAGGAGCGGGCGAAGCGCTTCGCCGCGATCATGGAGCGCCTGCCCGCCGCCCGCCGCGAGCTGGAGCGCGCTACGGCGAACGAGGGCAACCAGCGCGTTAGCATCCAGACGGCCAAGGCCACCAGCGATGCCGCCCGCACGCGCGTGGCCGACATGGAGCACGAGGCCGTCGAAACGCTGCTCGACCTCAAGATTCTCGACCCGGCGATGGGTAGCGGGCACTTTCTGGTCGAGGCGGTCAACTTCGTCACCGACCGGCTGATCGTCATCCTCGACCGCCACAAAGAGTGCAACCCCATCCTCGCCCGCCTCGCCGCGATCAAGGGGCAGATCCGCGCCAGCCTTAAGGAGCAGGGCGTGGACGCGCTGATCGGCGACGAGCAGCTGAACAACGTCAACCTGCTGCGGCGCCTGGTGATGAAGCGCTGCGTCTTCGGCGTGGACCTCAACGATATGGCCGTCGAGCTGGCCCGCCTGAGCCTCTGGCTGACCTCGTTCACCGTCGGCGCGCCGCTCAACTTCCTCGACCACCACCTCAAGTGGGGCAACTCGCTGATTGGCGCCCGCGTGCAGGCTGTGCAGCAGGCCATGGAGGGCAAGGACGTCGGCATCGGCACGCAGCTCGATATGTTCACCAGCGGCAGCGCCTTCAAGGAGATGCTCGACCTGGCGGGCTTCATCGAGGAACTGGTGGAGATCGCCGACGCCAACGCGCAGCAGGTCGAGCAGAGCGAGACGCTCTACCAGGCCTACGAGCAGAGCGTGGTGCCGGTGAAGCGCCTGCTCGACCTGTGGGTGAGCCGCAGCTTCGGCGGCAAGGAGGCCAACGAGCTGATCACGCTCTACAGCGGCAAGGCCGACGACGTGCAACGGCTCAAGGCCGCCCTCGCCGGCGCCACTGCGCTGAGCCACAAGCCCCACCAGCGTGCCCTCGACCACGCCCGCGAGCTGTTCCAGCAGCACCGCTTCCTGCACTGGGACCTCGACTTCCCCGAGGTCTTCATCAACCTGCGCGAGAAGGCGTGGAAGCCCGCTGAGGAGGCCGGATTTGACGCGGTGGTAGGGAATCCGCCGTACATTTCAAATTGGGAATTGACAGAATTTGATAAAGATCTCCCCTCTGTGCTGGAGGAGACATATCAAGAGGTGGCAACAGGACACTGGGACGTGTATATTTTATTTGTATATAGAGCAATGACGCTCTTGAAGTTAATCAGATCGGTGTCGTTTATTGTCCCCAGTCCTTTTGGGACCGAAAAATATGCGACAGGATTAAGATCTTATATTCTTAAACACTCACATTTAGTTTCTCTTACAGGATTTGGTGAGCACGCAGTATTTGAAGAAGTTTCACGTCAATATACAATCTTTGTAGTATCTTTAGAGCAACCTTCCTTGTTGAGGACGATGATTATCGAATACGAGAACGGTCATTTTATTTCTAAGGGTGACGTTGAGCAGTCAGATTTTGCCTCTCTACCTGGGAGTGCTTTCCGCATTGACTTACAGCCACTAGATTTCGTCACAAAGAAAAAAATAGATAGAATATCATTACTTTTAGGAGAGATTTGCCATGTCAATCCTGGCGTAGTAGCACATAGCAGAGCTGATAGCCCTGTGAAGTTTGGCAAGAACGATACGGTCTCTAAAAAACCAGCAAATAGCTGTTGGAAGAAATACCTACAGGGTGACTCTATGAGTCGCTATGAACTTACATGGCAAGGCGATTACCTTAACTATGATGATAATAAACAGTACTTCCATCGGGCAAAATTTGTTGAGCTGTTTGAGTCTCCAAAGCTTATGTTTCGGGGTATTAGTGGCGAAAGCAACACTCTGATCGTGCATTTAGATAAGGAGCAGTATTATGCGAATCATAGTGTAGTCTTTGCTGTTAAGCCTATTCTAGGGACACCGGCAACCCAGCCTGATCTTGTGTCAGAACGAGATTTTACGGACTTATCGCTTTATTGTCTTTTGGCTTTAGCGGCATCAAAACTACTTACGCGCTACTTTGCAAATTTCCATAAGACAGGTACTTTGCAAGGTACCTATTCTCACGTTTATCCTGAGCACATCAGGCAGCTCCCCATCCGACGCATCGCCTTCACCACCCCCGCCGCGCAGCGGGCCGCGCTGCTTGCCGAGGCGACGGCGCTGTACGAGCGGGGGCCGCTGTGCGCCGTTGAAACGGCTGCTCCGGGGCCGCCGGCCGACCGGCCCCCAGCGCGGGCGGGGGAAGGGGTGGCGCCCCCCCAGGGGCGGGCCGCCCCCCTGTAACTCCGACGCGGTTCCGTCGGCATGCAGGATCAGGGGCTCATAGTGGCCTGCATTGAAGTAGCGCAGCACGCCGGTGCGACCATCGAAATCCAGGAATACCGCGGTCAGATACTGCAGCAGCTCCCCTCCCACGTA
>JAAXUL010001509.1 GCA_013336035.1 Chloroflexales bacterium | reverse complement strand
CGCGCCGGCCATAGCGCTGAGCAGGCGCACCTCGGGGTCGCCGACAATCGCCGAGAGCACGGGGCCGACGGCGAGGCCAATCTTGATCGCCAGACGGAAGCTGCCGGCCCTGGTCGTGATCTCGGCCATAGGGAGCAGCCGCTCTTGCATGTCGAGGGCGCACTGCACGGCGCGGGCCGCCGCATCGGCCAGGTCGTCCTCGGCCGGGAAGACCGCGGTCGTGGCGTCGCCGCCAAAGGCGCCGACCAGGCCGCCGAAGGCCGCGATGCAGTCGATCATGACGGCATAATGCCGGTTGATCCGGTCGGTCAGCTCCTCGGTGCCGCCCTGGCCGAGGCGGGCCAAGGCCTCGCTCATTGGCGTGAAGCCGGAGACATCGGCGAAGAGGACGACAGCCATAAACCGCCGCGCGCGGGCCTGCGGGGGGCCTTCGGGCCTGCTGAGGAGATCCTCAGCGAGCTGATAGGGCAGAAATGGGATCAACGAGCCCATAGAGATCATCACCGCGGCAAGGTCGCCGCGGCCAAGGTTATTGTGAGAGATAATATCATGAACGATTCCGTTGGCCCGCCCATGGTACCACGGCACAGAGGGAATAGCGCTCTATTCTAAGGCTATTCTATGCAACGGAGTCACAAGTAGCCAGGAGCACACGTATGGAGCTTGATCCTACCAGCCTTGAGCAGCGCGAGGTGTACAAGCTGCTGATCGGCTGCGTGGTTCCGCGCCCGATCGCCTGGGTCTCGACGGTAGCCCTCGATGGGCATCACAACCTGGCGCCCTTCAGCTTCTTCAACGCCGTGGGCTCAAGCCCGCCAGCCCTGACCATCTCGATCAACTATAGCGCGTCCCGCGCGAGCGGGCGCAAGGACACGCTACAGAATATTATCGACACCGGCGAGTTCGTGGTGAACCTGGTGACCGAGGCGACAGCGGCGGCGATGAACGAGACTGCCACCGACTACCCCGAGGGCGTCGACGAGTTCACCGAGGCCGGGCTTACGCCCGTGCCCAGCCGGACCGTGCATCCGCCGCGGGTGGGCGAGTCGCCGGTGAGCTTCGAGTGCGCGCTGCACACAGCGCTACAGATCGGCGCGGGGCCGGGCAGCAGCACCCTGGTGGTCGGCATCGTGCGCCACATCGCCATCAGCGACGAGGTGCTCGGCGAGCGCAACCATATCGACATCCATAGGCTAAAGCCAGTCGCCCGCCTGGCCGGCAACAGCTACGCCTATGTGCGCGAGACGTTCGAGCTGATCAGGAAGAGCTACCGCCCCAATCAGGGGTGAGGCCGGAGGCCCGCGCAGTTGCACAGGCCGCGCCCATCTGGTATAGTCTGCCCCCGATATGGAAAAGAGCGAGTACACAACGATGGCAGCCGTCGAGCTGCGGCACTGGTGGTACGGCGGCATGCGGGCCATCAGCGCGGCCCTGCTCGACCGGCCCTACGGGGGGCGGCGCGACCTGCGCATCCTCGACGCCGGGTGCGGCACCGGGGGCGACGCCCTCTACCTGGGGCGCTACGGCCAGGTGGTTGGGCTCGACTACGCCGGCGAGGCCGCCGCTCTGGTCGGCGAGCGCCTGCCCGGGCGCTTCGCGCGCGGGTCGGTGCTCGAGCTGCCCTTCGCCGACGACAGCTTCGACCTCGTCACCTCGTTCGACGTGCTCTACCACCAGGGCGTGCCCGACGAGGCCCCGGCGCTCGCCGAGGCCCGGCGCGTGCTCTGCCCCGGGGGGCGCCTGCTCGTGCGCCTGCCGGCCTACGAGTGGCTGCGCTCGCGCCACGACCGCCAGGTCCACACGCGGCGGCGCTACACCGCCCCCGAGGCCCGTCAC
>JAAXUL010000108.1 GCA_013336035.1 Chloroflexales bacterium | reverse complement strand
CTAGTCTATCCGACCTTGATCACCCTGATCGAGGAGCCAGCGACCACAAAGGAAGCTCCATGATGAAGCATTCGACCCTCGTGCTGCTCGTCGTCGTTCTGCTGGCCGCCTGTGGGCGACCGGCCGCTACCCCGACGCCTACGACCGTCACCCAGGAGCCGGCCGCCGCCGCGGCCGCCACTCAAGGTCCAGCCGCCACCACGACCGCCGCCCAGGAGCCAACCGTGATGCAAGCGTCAAACACCGCAATCCCAGAGCCCGGCGCCGAGTCCGAGGCCGATATCCAGGCGACGGTGGCGCTCTACCAGGAGTACCAGGCGCTCTTTGGACCGATGCTCGCCACCTGCCCAACGCCAAGCTTCCCTCGGCCCGACCCGCCGACCAGCGTGAAGCGCCCGCTCGACTTTGGCCCGTTCAGCACGGCGCTGCTCAACTTCAGCCCCGAGCAGGCGGCGCAGATCGACGCGGCGATCGACGGCAAGACCGTCCCTGAGATCCAGGCCCTGATGGCGGGCGGCCAGCTCAGCGCCGAGCAGCTGACGCTCTACTACCTCGCGCGCATCCAGCGCTACGACGAGGGCCGTCTGAACACCGTGATCGAGCTGAACCCCGAGGCGCTCACGATCGCCCAGGACCTCGACGCCGAGCGCGCAGCCGGCAAGATCCACGGCCCACTACACGGTATCCCGGTGTTGCTGAAGGATAACATCGCCACAGCGGGCCCCATGCATACCACCGCCGGCAACTACGCCCTGAAAGACTGGCAGGCCGACCGCGACGCCTTCCTGGTCGCGCGGCTGCGTGACGCGGGTGCAATCATCCTTGGCAAGAACAACCTCTCGGAGTGGGCCAACTACACCGATCCCTGCATGCCGAGCGGCTTCTCAGCGCTGGGCGGGCAGACCCGCAACCCCCACGGCCCCTACGACACGCTCGGCTCCAGCTCCGGCTCGGCTGCCTCGGTCGCCGCCGAGCTGACCACGGTGAGCGTCGGCTCGGAGACAGCCGGCTCGCTGCTGCAGCCGGCACGCATCAATGGTGTGGTTGGCATGCGCCCGAGCAAGGGCCTGGTCAGCGGCGACTACATCATCCCGCTCGAGCCGACCCTTGACACTGCCGGCCCCATGGGCCGCTCGGTGACCGACGTGGCCGTGCTGCTGACCGCCCTGGCCGCGTCCTCTGACTCGAGCGACCCGAGCGCGGCCAGCGCCGAGGCTCTCGCCGGCACCGACTTCACCCAGTACCTCTCGCTCGACGAGGCACGCAAGCTGCGCGTTGGCGTGGTGCAGTTCGACAGCACAATCAGCACCACGCTCCAGCGGGTCGGGCAGGACTTCGCGGCCCTCCCGGCGGAGGCGCAGCAGGAGGCCATGGATCTGGGTGGTCCCTTGGTGCAGGCGGCGACGCAGCAGGTGATCGCGGCCCTGGAAAAGCAGGGGATCGAGGTCGTCATCATCAAGGAGAGCGAGCTGCCGCCGAGCCTCCCAGGCATCCACTCCGCCCTGATTCGCTACGGCTTCCACGACGGGATCAGCCGCTTCTTCAGCGGTGTGCCCCAGCCCGCGCCGATCAGCTCCCTGGCCGACGCTGTCGCCATCGTGAATGAGGACGCGGCGGCCCGCGCGCCCTACGGGCAACGCCACGTCGAGGATGCGGCCGCCATCGCCATCACCGCCGAGCAGTACGCCGCTGCTGTGCGCGGGGCCAGGGAGATCGCCGATCAGTCACTCGCCGCGGTGATGACGGCCAAGGGTGTCGATGTCCTCATGTACGGCACGTTCTACACCGTCTTCGGGCCTGCCGGCGTCCCGGCGATCTCCATCCCGGTCGGGCGCGTTGCCCAGTCGGGCGAGCCGACCGCCGTGTACATCACTGGCCCCCAGCTGGCCGACACCAAGCTGATCGCGGTGGGGTACGCGCTCGAGCAGGCGCTCGGCGTGCAACTGACCCCCGACCTCGAGGCGACGGTCCGGCAGATCGATGCCGTGACGGGTCGCTAAGCCGGGGCCTGGCAAGCAACCATGCGTAGGCGGAGGGTAGCCATCGCGATGCAAGAACTCATTGTCAGCTTCTTCGACCGGCCGGGCGCCGCCCGCGAGACCCGCGGCGCCCTGCGTGAGCTGCAGCGCGAGCTGCGGCTGGGCCGCATCCCGTCGGTCGCCGTCGTCACGCGGACCGCGGCTGACGACATCCGCTTCGAGCAGGACGGCGACCTCGGGATCGGGGCCGGGGCGCGCTTCGGGCTGGTGGCGGGCGCCCTGGCCGGCGCGCTGCTGCTGGCGCCCCTGGCCGGGCTGCTCGCGGTCGGCTCCTCGCTCGACGGGGTGGGCGGCACAATCACCGAGCGCGAACTGCGGCTCGGCATCGCCCTCGTGGCCGCCTTTACCAGTGGGCTGACCGCCCTGGCCTCTGCCCTTGGGGGAGCGGTGCTGGGTGGACTCGCAGCCCTGCTGCTCAACTTCGGCATCTCCAACCGTAAGCTGCACGCTGTCGGCGAGGAGCTGAACGTCGGCCAGGCGGCCCTGGTCGCGCGAGTGGATAGTCGCTATCACCCGATTATCGTCGATCTGCTCGCCCTAGAGGGCGGCACCGTGATGCGGCCGGCGGCGGGGGCAGCGGCGCCGGCGGCGCCCGAGGCAAGGGACGCGGCGCGCTTCGCTGCCGAGGCCTACGAGCGCGAGGGCGGCGTGGTAGCGCGACGCTACGAGCCCGTCGCCCTTGCGGCGGCGCCGGTTGACCCGCGCCAGCGCGATCTGATCGTCGCCGAGCTTGACAGCGCGGAGCACGCCCGCCGCGCTGCCCGTGAGCTTGCCCGTCTCAGACGCGGCGCCGACAGGCTGAGCGCCGGGAATCTCGCCATCGTCACCCGCGCAGACGGTGGGCGCGTCCAGATCCGCCAGACCGAGGATCTGACCGCCGGGCAGGGCGCGCGCTTCGGGCTGGGCGTCGGCGCGTTGGCCGGCCTGCTGATCTTCGGGCTGCTCGGCGTCGTGGTCGGTGTCCTCGCCATCCTGGTCAACGAGGGCGCCGACGCCGGGCAGGCGCGGTTCCGCCTCGGGGCTATCGTCGGGGTGGTGCTCGTGGGCGGCGGCGGCGCGCTCGTCTGCGGGCTGCTCGGGGCCCTGGCGGGCGCCGCGGTCTCGCGCATGGTCAACCTTGCCTACAGTGACGCCGACCTGCGCCGCATCGCGGAGAGCGTGCCCGCCGGCAAGGCACTGCTGCTCGCCTCGGTCTACCACCACGGCGCGCAGGCCGTCGTCGCGGCGCTGCGCGAGCAGGGCGCAACCCTGCGCAGCGCGCCCCTCCCGGCCGAGCAGCTGGTCGAGCAGGCGATCGAGGCAGGCCGCCGCGCCGCTCTTAGCACGGTCGACGAGGCACAGCCCAATGTGCAGCGGCTGATCACGACCCGCGCGGGCGTGCGCATCTTCGTCGACTGGCGCCGGCGGGGGCCGCACACGATCGTGCTGCTGCACGGGGCCGGCGGCGACCACCTGGGCTGGCAGGTGCAGTACCCGGCGCTCCACGGGGCGGGGTACTCGACCCTGGCCCTCGACCTGCGCGGGCACGGCTACTCGGATCGGCCCCGGGGTGCTGACGACTACCGGCTCGAGCGCTTCGCCGAGGTCGAGCGGCTCATCCTCGACTTCCTCAGGGACAACGCCATCTTTGTGGGTGCGGAGCCAGGAGGCCGGCCCGCTGGCAACGTGGCGGCAGCTGCCCGGAAGACAACCACCACCTGAGGGCTGTTGGTGTGATGAGCCTGCACGAGAGGGATAGATGGAACAGCAGTATGACCCGATGGTGCGCGCGGTCCTGGAGACATTCGGACTGCCGGATCTTCAGGTGCTCGCCGACGCGGAAGGCGTCGCGGCGCTGGAGCAGCGGCCCGGCAGCGCCTTACGCTTCGCTGAGGCCCTGCGGCGCGGGATCGAGGCCTTTCTCGGCGACACCCAGGGTAGCCCGGGTCAGGGGCACGACTCGGCGCACGATGTGGTGCGGGCCGACCCCGAGAGCTACGGGCTTGGCCCCAGCGCCACCGCTGCGGAGATCGCCGAGGTGCTCCGGGCGATGCTGGCGGGCGACCCCTACGCCCGAGTGGTGCTGCTGACGCCGGCCACCACAGCCCAGCCCGAGTATCGCTTTTTGCCGGAGCACGGCGAGTCGACCGAGGAGCACTGGGTCTTCCGCGTCATCATCCCGTCGGCCTGGCCGATTCTGCAATGGTCGATCGTCGACCTCCGGGCCGCGGGCCTCGCCTACAGCTACGGGTTCGACTGAAGGAGAGACTGATGGCTGGGATGGGGCTGATCAGGGTACTGACGGTTGA
Source organism: Chloroflexales bacterium (assembly GCA_013336035.1). Lineage (GTDB taxonomy): Bacteria > Chloroflexota > Chloroflexia > Chloroflexales > Chloroflexaceae > CAIWXH01. The sequence continues at coordinate 8,952 of JAAXUL010000108.1, read as the reverse complement.
CAGCAGGCCAATCATCCACGCCGGGGTGCGGCAGCTGCTCGCCAACTTCCCGGATATCGTGTTCGTCGGGGCGGCCTTCGACCGCGAGGAGGCGTTCGTCCTGGCGCGAAGTTGGACCCCGGACATCGTGCTGATTGAGAGCGACGACCTTGGGCAAGCGTGGCCCGACGCCCTCCGCCGGCTGGTACGGGAACGCGCAGGCGCGGTGGTGGTCTTCACGATGGCTGCCACCGAGGAGGGAAGCTATCAGATGCTCCAGGCGGGCGTGCAGGGCGTTCTGCTCAAGGGCATCCAGCCGTTCACGCTGGCCCAGGCGCTGCGCGGCATCGCGGCGGGGCAGCAAGTCTTTGACCCGGAGGTGACCCGGGCGGCCCTGACGATGAAGCCCGGCTCGCGCACTACCGAGGGGCTATCCAGCCGTGAGCGCGACGTCCTTGCGCTGCTGGCGAACGGGCTTTCCAACCACGAGATTAGCCACCGGCTCTGTGTGAGTCAGGCCACCGTCAAGTTCCACTACGCCAATATCTTTGGGAAGCTCGGCGTACGCACCCGCGCCCAGGCGGTCGCAGTGGCATATACGCACCAGCTGATCCCCCGGGTCGTCGTTGATCGTGAGCCGGTGTATTTTACGCCCCGGCGGGTGGTTAGCTAAGCGGCTGCCGCAGATACATGACTATCATCGTCCCCGCTCGCAACAGCATGCTGATGCAATGCGCTGCCAGGCAATACTCGGGAATGCGCCAGCTTGTTGATAAACTCGCGGCGGACCCTTCCAGTGTTGCCAGAGTACGGGTTGCGCCAAAGACGTTCCGCATTATTATGCGCTCGCGCCTACGCCCGCAAAGGCTTTCTGATGCCCTAAATGACTTTTTCAACGGGCTGGCGCGCTATGTTCGACCAGCAGTGAGGGAGAGAGCGGTGACAGCTACCTCTCTCGTCGCGCTCGTTCACAGCCTCCCCACCATGAACCTTACTGGCGTGATGCTGAGGAAACACCTTCCTTCGGCGCGTCCTCCGTGTGCAGGTAGCGATAGACCGTAGCCTTGGAAATCTGGTAGTCCTGCATCAGCGTGCGAATGAGCACGCCCTGCTGACGCCGTTCCTGAAGCTCGGCCACCTGGGCTGGGGTGAGCTGCTTACTGCGACCGAACACGACTCCTCGCGCCTTAGCGAGCTGGATGCCGTCCATCTGGCGCTCGGCCCGCAGCTCCGTCTCGAACTGGGCGATGGCGCCGAGCATATGGAAGAGCAGCCGGCCGGTCGCGTCGTTGGTGCGGATCTGCTGGTCGAGCACCTGGAGGTGGACGCCTTTGCGCTGTAGCTCCTCGGCGATCTGGCAGAGGTGCAGGGTCGAGCGGGCCAGACGATCCAGCCGGGTGACCACCAGCGTATCGCCCTCGCGCACATACTCCAGACAGGCCGCCAGTTTCGGGCGCTTGCCGGTCGCGCTGCGCTGCTCCTGGTAGAGCTTGTCGCAGTGCTTCAGCTTCTCCAGCTGCACCTCCAGGCTCTGCCCCACCGAGCTCACCCGCGCGTAGCCTACGAGCGCCATGGCCTCCTCCATGTCTCACAACATCTTAGGGGTCTGTAGAATGCTATTATACGCCATAAATTGAGACACGCTTTTCGCACCGTCTCAGCATGTCTACTCTGGGAGACGGTCGCCACGGTCGCGGCCGTCCGTGGAAGAGGAGGCGCAGGCGGCGGGTGGGCGTGACAGTGAGCGAGCGGCATGTGCCACAGAGGCCAGCACCTACCGCCGCCCCCGCCGCGTGCGCGTCGGCCTCGCCGGGCTGGTGCCGAGGACCGCGTCGAGAGCGCTGGCCCGCTCCATGTAGGGGCGCGCCCGCTGGGCGTCCCCGAAGGCGGTGAGGTACGTCCCGGCGGTCAGATTGAGCGCAAGCGCGTAGTGGTCGTTGCGCGGCTGCCAGGCATCGGCCAGCGCCAGCAGGTGCGGCTCGACCAGCCGCAGCATCGCCTCATCGCGCGCCCCCATCAGAGTAGATACGGTGGTGCAGAGTGCCTGGACGGCCGTGATCTGGATCTGCTCCTCGGAGTGGCGGGTGGCGAGGAACGCGCGGCTCTGCGAGGTGAGCAGAGCTGTGATCGGCGTGGGCGTGGTGATCCAGCCGAGGCGGAGCAGCGAGGCGAGGGCGGCGGAGCCTTCGGGGACAGCGTGAGGTGCCAGTGGTGCGAGCAGCAGCAGGTGGGGGATTGGCGCCTGGCTGACGAAGCAGTCGGCGACCTGGAGCAGGGCGCGCATGGTTGTCGTCAGGCGCTCGCCATCAAGAAAGTCGTACTCGTCGGACTCGGCTGGCGACGACTCCGGCGAAGGGGCGCCACCGCCAGCTGGCGACGCCTGCGGCACTGCCCACGGCGGGGCGAGGTTGCCCGTCAGGATGTCGAGGGCCAGCTCCTCGTCGGAGCGACCGAGCACCGCCTCAATCGTGCGGGGCTTGAGGTACGCGGCGAGATCGAGGATGGCGGCGATGTTGGCCCGCAGGCCCGCCAGCCGCTGCGTGAGCCCTGCGATCTCCACGCGCTGTGCGGCTGTGAGCTTTCCCGCCTGCCAGCGCCGCAGCTGCTCCTCGTAGAGCCACAGGTCGCCCTGCTGCTCGGTGTACAGCCTGATGACCCGATCCACCGTGGCGTCGTCGAGGACGTGAGGTTTGGGCGCGGCCTCGCGCAGGGAGCCGAGCATGTCCACCGCCTCGTCGGCCATCCCAGTGATCGCCCAGACGATCGTCGGGAGCTGTGAAAGCGGCTGCCAGTTCGGCTCGGGGTGGGGCGGTGTCATCAGCTCTCCATCCTGGATAGGGCTGCGCTGCGCGATATGATAGGGCACAGCGGGGTGGGACGCAACCGCCGGCTTATGACGACGCGGGCGGGTCCGTCTGCGCAACGAGGTCGAGAACGGAGATGCAGGTTGGGTGGGGTGGCGGGCGAGTCCTCACTGTGGCACAGGTCAAGGTTGGTAACCCGATCTTGCCACAGCTGTGAGGGCTCATCCTATGCAGTTGAAAACGTGCACTTGGTGGTCGTCTCCGCCCTGATTGCACAAGCGCTCCGCGAGAGCGGGCCGCAGAAGGTTTGACTATTGTTGCCACATACGGTACTATCACCACATCCGGCAACAAGGGACAGCGCTGTGAGGTGCGGGTGATCTATCAGGCCGCAAAGTCATTTGCCACCCTCCTTGAGCAGGCGGGGCTGACCCAGACGGAGACGGCCGCCCAGGCGAACGTCAACCGCTACCACCTCGCCCACGTCGCGGCCGGTCGCCGCAACCTCAGCGGGGCCTATGCTGCGCGTATCGCCGCAGTCTACGCGTCACGCACCGGCATTTCCCAGGAGGAGGCAGTCGCCCGTCTTTTTGTCGCCGTGCGGGAGCGCAAGAGCGCTGGTGAGCGACCGCGCGGGGCGTCGGGTCGCTTTATCAAGGTTGACCAGACGTCCCAGTAGCGGCTACTAGCCAGGAGCAGTGCAGGAGCACAGGTATGTCGCGCATTGTCGCTATCATCCTCCAGAAGGGGGGGACGGCCAAGTCGGTCACCACGGCCAACCTCGGCATGGCTCTCGCTGAGCGCGGGCAGCGCGTGCTCCTGATTGACCTCGACCCCCAGGCCTCGCTCACCGAGTCGCTGGGGGTGAAACCGACCGACCTCACGAAAAGCCTCCACGAGGCGCTGATCGGCGAGGCTGCGATCCTCGACGTGGCGCTGCCGGTCGGCCCGCTGACCCTCGTTCCTTCGGTCATCGACCTCGCCTCGGCTGAGCTGCTAATGAGTGCTGAGGTCGGACGCGACCAGATCCTCACCGAGGCCCTGGCACCGGCCCTGGAGCAGTTCGACTGGATTCTCATCGACTGCCCCCCGTCGCTGAGCCTGCTCACCCTCAACGCCCTCACCGCCGCCGACGAGTACCTCGTCCCCTGTGAGACGCAGTTCCTGGCCCTCCGCGGCCTCGACCACCTCACAAAGACGATTGAGCGTATCAGGCGGCGCACGAACCCTCGTCTCCGGCTGCTTGGCGTTCTGCCGACCAAGTATAACCCGCGCACCACGCTCGACAACGAGGTGCTCGCCGAACTGCGCCACCGCTACCCGGGGAAGGTGTTCGAGCCAATCAAGTTCAGCGTCCGCTTCTCGGAGTCGACCGTCGCCGGCAAGGCGCTCCTGGAGTACGATCCGAAGCACCCAGGGGCTCAGGCCTACCGCGACCTGGCCGAGGTGATCAGCCGTGCCTCCTAAGCGCCCCTCCCTCCGCGACCGCGCGAGCGAGTTCGCCCAGAGCGACACCTCCGCCGCACGCCCCGACCCCGAGCTGCACGGGGAGGAGCGGCCGCGCCAGGACGTGATATCCATCCCGCTGCGCGAGATCATGCCCAACCCTCGCCAGCCGCGCACCCGCTTTGATGAGGCGGCCCTGGACGAGCTGGCGGAGAGCATCCGTGAGCACGGCATCATCCAGCCGATCATCGTCAAGGCGATCCGGCTGACGAACTGGGAGGGGGCCGTGCGCCGCTACGAGCTTATCGCCGGCGAGCGCCGCTGGCGGGCGAGCGAGCGGGCGGGCCAGCCCCTGATCCCGGCGATTATCCGCGATGAGGCATCGGACACGACCCTCCTCGAGCTGGCTCTGATCGAGAACCTCCAGCGGGCCGACCTCACCCCGCTCGAGGAGGCCGCGGCCTTCGGCCAGATGCAGGGCGAGCTCGGCTACACCTATGAGCAGATCGGCCAGCGCGTCGGCAAGAGCAAGGGCTATGTGATGAACCGGATGCGCCTGCTCCGGCTCGACGACGACCTGCGCGACCTGGTGGCCGAGCGACCCGATAGCCTGAGCCATATCATCCACCTGGAGAAGCTGCCACGCCAGCAGCGTGAGGAGCTGGTGGCGGCCGTGCGCGACGACGACCTCTCGGTGGCGGAGCTGCGCCGACGCGCCGAGTCGTTTTTACGTAAAAACAAGCACCTCGCCCAGGGCGAGGGTGAGCCCTTGCCCGCACCCCCGATCGCCAGCCACGATACCTCGGAACTCGACAAAGCACCTGCTGCGACCCCATCTCCGTTTGTACGTAAAAACGACGGGGCAAAGATTGACACTACTCGCGCCGTGCTAGGACGAGACATCCCCCACGTGCGAAGTGTCGTTCAGCGCTGGCGACAGCTGCCTGCACCCACCCCTGGGGAGCGCGAAGAGATACTAGCAGCACTCGACGGCCTGGTGAGCGACCTCGAGGAGGTGATGCGCCACCTCCAGGGGCAGGACGGGGAGGGGTGACGAGGAGCAAGGGTGGATCGTCACGATTGATCGTTTCATAGCAAGGTTTCCTTCGAGATCAACCGTATTCATTACGAATACGGTTGACCCCACTCGGGTCGCCGGGTGACTAACACTGCGAGAGCACGATGAGCGAAGAGGCACCGCCCGTCACACCGCTGGAGGAGCGCGTCGTCGAGTTCTACGGCGACCAGATCCCTGCGGCCCGTATCCCGGAAGATGAGATCGTCATCCCGCTTCGCCCGGTCTCCGACGCCCTCGGCCTGGCGTGGGGTAGCCAGAATAATCGCATCCAGCGTGACGAGGTACTCGCTCGGCGGGTGCGCAAGGTGCTGATGCACGGGGCCGACGGCAGGCTGCGCGAGATGACCTGCCTCCCGATTGACCTACTCCCTGGCTGGCTCTTCGGAGTCACCACCACTCGGGTTCGCCCCGAGCTGCGGGAGAAGCTGACTCGCTACCGCGAGGAGTGCTTCCGGTTTCTCTGGGAGGCCTTCCGCCCCCAGATCCTTGTTGCCACGGAGGCAACACCACCCGAGAGCAGCGCCCTCGTTCAGCTCCAGCAGATCGCCGAGATGGGACGTGCCATCACCGCGATGGCCGAGCAGCAGATTGACATCCAGCGTCAGCAGCAGCAACTCGCCGAGCGGCTCAACAAGGCGGGCCAGGTGGTGCGCGGGATGCGAACTGACATTGTCGCCATACAAGGCACTGTGGGCGACATCCAGGTGCGGTTGGAGGTGCTGGAGGACCGGCTTCACCCGGCGTCGTACATCACTGAGGCGCAGGCTGCCGAGGTCTCCAACGTGGTCAAGGCCCTCGCCGAGTTCCTGACCGGCAAGGAGCGCGCGAAAAACCACTACCAGGGTATCTTTGGCGAGCTCTACCGCCGCTACGGGGTGTCGAGCTACAAGCTGATCCGCGTGGAGCAGTACGCTGCGGTGCTGGCCTTCCTGGACGACTGGCGCGCGGCCGGGTCGGTGGAGCCCCCGGACTCGGCGTAGCGCGGAGGGGAGCCACAGGAGGCCGCTGGCGTTTTTACGTAAAACGCCGTCACACCAGCCGGAGAAGCTCACACGGTGCATCACCCCGTTTTTACGTAAAAACGCAGACCGCGCAGCGGGCGACTCGATTCGCGGCGCAGACAATACGAAGGGCGGATGCCAAGGGCGTGGCGCATGTGCCCACTATGCTATGCGTTGTCTCCCCGATCCTTGAGCGGCGCACCCAGGGGTGGCAAGGAGTGGTGATGGCGGAAGCCCTATCTGACGAGGCGGCGGCCCCGGCCGCCGATGAGACCGGCATCGTGCGCTGGTTCGACACGACCAGGCGCATGGGCGTGATCGCGCGCGCTGACGGCTCCACCCTCTTTGTCCCGCCCTACGGGCTGGCCGAGGGGCAGGGGGCGCTGGCCACCGGGCAGCCGGTGACCTTCACCTTGCGGGAGAACGCCAAGGGGCCCTACGCCGCTGAGGTGCGCGTCACCAACGCGCCCCCGCCTGGTGCCGAGGCGCTCACCGCGCTGGCCCTTGAGATCGCCCAGGCCCTGTCCGAGGCGGCGCCGCCGGCCCTGGCCCAGATCCGCAAGATCATCCGCGCCCTGGGTCAGGAGACGACCCAGGAGGCCGTTAGGGAGGCTCTCCGGGTCGAGGAGGCGGGCGGCATGCTGCTCCCCGACGAGTCGCGGCGCCGGACGCCGGGGGGTGTCTTCTTTGTACTCATCCGAGAGCGCCTCACCGCCGAGCAGCGGGTGCAGATCTTCCCGACGCCGTACCAGCGCCGGAAGAAGCCGGCGACACCTGGTGGGGCGGCCACAGGGCCACCTCCGGCCCCGCCGCCCTTCACATGGGATGACCGGCTGGCCCTGATCGCGGCGGCGAGCGAGCAGCGTGGAAAGGTGCGCAGCGTGAAGATGACCCTGATCGGCCGCCCCGGCCACATCGAGGAGCAGGCCCAGTTCACCCTGCTCACCATGACCCACAGCGGCCCACGGCCGGCGCTCCCCAAGGGCGTCCCGGCGCCGGACCCGCTCCCCGAGACGACCTACAGCGTCTACATCGGCAAGAAGCAGTGGAAGGCCGTCGCCGAGGCGCTACAGGACCCCGAGGACGCGCTCATTGTCGAGGGGACGCCCATGCTGGACACCGCCAGCGGGACGATCGCGATCTTCGCGACGAAGACCACCACAAAGCTGCTCCAGCAGGCGAGCCGCCCGCCGAGGCCGCCCGAGGCGTAGCCGTCGGCGCGGGCTGTCCGGACAAGCGGGGCCTTACGACAAGGGCAGACTCCGAGCGCTCGGGATCGGCGGCCTGATCGGCGCGGTGATCTCCTCAACGGTACGACAGCGAGTGAGGGGTATCGCCGCTTAGTCGGGCGGGCGGCGCCACCGGGATGGCAGCCGCCCGACGTGGCGCCGCCGCTGAGCCGGCCGCACGGGGCAGAGCGGCTGACGACGGATCACGCGGGTAGGAAGATCCATGTTACGCGCGTGATCCATCCCCCCCAGCGACTCGCCCGCCGTTGTGAGCGGTGTCGCCCGCTCCTCCGGCGGCGGTGCCAACCGTCCCCGTCGCACGAGCGCCCACCGCTCGTAGGCGCGCTGCCCACCTCGCGGCAGGGCGATGACCCGCCGCTGCTGGACGAGGCGCAGCCCGAGCCGCCCGGCGACGGCGGGCAGGTGCTTCCGCACCGTCACCACGCTGATCCCCGTCGCCTGGGCGAGCTCCTCCACGCCGATGACGCGCATGCCCCGGTCGAGCAGCTCCTGGGCCGCGCCCGCGAGCGTGGTGCGGGCGGCGGCGGTGCGGCTGGCGTTGCTCGTCGGAGCCGCCCCCTCGCCCTCCTGGACGACGGTGGGTGGCAGGCTCGGCAGAGGCAGCCCGAAGAGGAGCGTGATCTGGGCGTCGGGGTGGTCGAGTGGGCGCCCCCGCAGCGCCGCCTGGACGAGCTCGGACTCGCGTCGCTGCTCGAGCAGGGCCGCCAGGCGCGGATCGACGAAGGTGGGCACCTGCACCATCCAGGTCGCGCCGGCAGCCTCGGTGAGCGCCCGCTCCGTCACCGTCAGGCGCTCATCGAGCGGCTCGGGGTCGTCGGCGAAGAGGGCGCGGCCCTCGCGCACGATGGCGTCGAGGTTCGGGTGGTAGACCTGGGCCAGGATGACGTCGTGGCCTTTGTAGGCGTTGGAGCCGCGCAGCGCGCCGTAGTGGGCGACGACGGCGTTGGCGTGGCCGCGTGCTCGTAGGGCTTCCCGCAGCCCATCCTCGCAAGCCATAGTGCAGACCACCAGGGTCGGGCGGCCGGGCCGGATGTGGCGGGCGACCTCGTCGTACCAGCGCTCGCGCCGCGTGCCGCGCAGGGTGCTCTTGGCCCAATCGCGCGTGATGATCTGGGTGACCGTGGCCCCGCCGCTCACGCGCGGTCGTTCGACGCGCAGCGGGGTGCCGGGGAAGATCGCCTGGAGCAGGTCCTCGTTCGCGGTGGCGTCGAGGATGAGCTTGGGCTGCTCCGGGCGGGCGAGTTGCTGGATGAGGTGCTCGATGCGCAGGTAGAGCCAGAGGCGTCCGCCGGCGAGCTCGAGCCGGCTGGTGATGGCCCGCCCGGCGCGGTAGGCCAGGTGCTCGCGCTCGAGTTGGCGGAGGATGGTCTCGAGGTAGTTGGGCGGCAGTGCCG
>JAAXUL010001508.1 GCA_013336035.1 Chloroflexales bacterium | reverse complement strand
CTTTTTCGCCTTCTCGTTCGGGCCCTTCATCGGCTTCTGGAGCGCCTACGAGGCCGCCCAGAGCATCGGGGCCATGCTGATCCCCGGCGGAGGCATGTCGGCCTTCCAGCGTCTGCAGAGCCTGCTGTCTAATGATGCAACCGTCCTGATCTGCACGCCCACCTACGCGCTGCACCTGGCCGAGGTGGCGTCACAGGAGCGCCTTGATATCGCCGGCTCGAACGTGCGGATCACCATTCACACCGGCGAGCCCGGGGCGAGCCTGCCCGGGATGCGCCAGCGGATCGAGCAGGCCTGGGGCTCGCGCAGCTATGATCACGCCGGCGCGACCGAGGTCGGGGCCTGGGGGTTCGAGTGCGCCGAGCAGGATGGTGTGCACGCCAATGAGGGCGAGTTCATCTGCGAGGTGATCAACCCGGCCACCGGCTCCCCGGCCGAGGACGGCGAGCTAGTGATCACGAACCTGGGCCGGGTCGGCATGCCGGTGATCCGCTATCGCACGGGCGACCGCGTGCGGCTCAACCCCGCGCCCTGCGCCTGCGGGCGTCGCTTTATCCGCTTCGCCGGCGGGGTGATCGGGCGCATCGATGATCTGCTGATCATCGGCGGGGTAAATGTCTACCCGAGCGCGATCGAGAATATTGTGCGCGGCGTTCCGGAGGTGGGCGAGTTTATGGTCGATGTGGACCGACGGAGCGAGCTTGACCAGCTAGTCATCCACGTGGAGGTGGTGCGCGGCGTTCCGGAGGCGGTAACGGCCGAGGTGGCGAAACGGATCCATAGCGCCCTGAATGTGCCCGCCGAGGTCATCGCGCTGCCTAGCGGCTCTCTGCCGCGCTTTGACCATAAGGCGCGGCGCTTTCGCGACCGCCGGCAGCCCTTGCTGTAGCGGCGGCAGAGCCGCTATGCCCGGCCCGCGTGATCAGCTGTGGCCCCGCCCACAGACGATGCCCCCGCTCAATGGCGAGGAGGTGCATCTCTGGCGCGCCCCGCTCGAGATTGCGCCAGAGCTGCGCGCGCGCCTCGGGCAGACTCTCAGCCCGGACGAGCGGGCGCGCGCGGAGCGGTTCGTCTTCGAGGCCGATAGCAGACGCTGGAGCGTAGCGCGAGGGGTCCTGCGCGCGCTCCTCGGGCTGTACCTCGGCTGCGCGCCCGAGGAGGTGCGGCTACGCTATATGCCCCGCGGCAAGCCCCTGCTCGACGGCGCCCACGCCGATCTCCACTTCAACCTTTCGCACTCCCACGAGCTCGCGCTCTACGCGATCACCCGGGGCGTCGCCCTGGGCGTCGACATCGAGCACATCGACCGGCCCGGGATCGACCACGCCCAGCTGGCGCGGAGCGTGCTCTCGGCGGAGGAGCGCTCCGCGCTGGATCGGCTCGCCCCCGCCCTCCGTCAGGCGGCATTCTGGCACTGCTGGACGCGCAAAGAGGCCTTTGTGAAGGCGCTGGGCGCGGGCCTGTCCTTCCCCCTGGACCAGTTCGCCGTCGCGGTGCACCCCGACGAGCCGGCCCGGGTGCTGGCGGTGCGGGGCGACCCTGATGAGGCGGCGGCGTGGTCGCTTGTCGCGCTCGCGCCCGCGGACCGGCACGTCGGCGCCCTGGCGTATCGTGGGCCTGGAAGGCGTATCAGGTGCTGGGAGTGGCCCGTGTCCTAGGCAGCTATGCCATTGGCGACCCGACAATGGCATTGGCGGCCCGCGTTGTGCCAATCGGGCAGGTAGCACCGCCATAGTGGCCCTCGCCCCCCTTCTCCCTCTCCCGCTCCGCAGGCGCGGGGGAGGCCATCGTTATCGCCCCTCGCCCGTGGCCACAGGCCACGGGCGAGGGGCTCGGACT
>JAAXUL010000107.1 GCA_013336035.1 Chloroflexales bacterium | reverse complement strand
TCTTCCGATCTGCCGCCGCGCCGGCCGCGACCACCGCCGGGCCCGCCGCCGCCGAAGGCACCCCGCTGCCCGACGAGCAGCAGGTCTTCCGTTTCGCCTACAACACCGACCCCGCCAGCCACGACTTCAACAAGGACCTCTACAACGGCGGCGAGTCGTCGCTCTTCGCCGGGCTGACCATCCTCTCGCCCGACTACGAGGCCCTGCCCTACGCCGCCGAGAGCTGGTCGGTCAGCGCCGACGGCACCGTCTACACCTTCAAGCTCAACCCCAAGGGCAAGTGGACCAACGGCGACCCGGTGACGGCCCAGGACTTCGTCTACAGCTTCACCCGCCAGCTCGACCCGGCCACCGCCGCGAGCTACGCCGCCATCCTCTACGACATCAAAGGCGCCCAGGAGTGGAACGCAGGCAAGGGCGGCAGCGCCGACCAGCTGGGGCTCAAGGCCGTCGATGAGCTAACGCTCGAGATCACCCTGGTCGGCCCGCGCGAGTACTTCCCCCTGCTCGTCGCCTACGCCTCGGCCCTGCCGGCCCACCGCGCCAGCGTCGAGGCCAACGGCGATAAGTGGACCGAGGCCGAGCACATCGTCAGCAACGGCCCCTTCAAGCTGGTGACGTGGGAGCACAACAAGCAGCTGGTGTTCGAGCGCAACGAGGAGTTTGCCATCGCGCCCAAGCCGAAGCTCAAGCGGGCGATCGCCAGCATCATCCCCTTCAATGCCGGCCTGCTGCCCTACGAGAGCGGCGAGATCGACTGGCGCAACGACCAGGGCATCCCCGCCAGCGAGATCCCGCGCCTACAGAGCGACCCGGAGCTGAGCAAGCAGCTGGTCCAGGTGCGCCGACCCGCCACGGCCTTCCTCTCGCCCGAAGCCAACAAGCCGCCCTTCGACGTGCTCGGCGTGCGCCAGGCGCTCCAGCACGCGATCGACCGCGAGGCCATCCTCTCGGTGATCTACCAGCTCGGCGAGCCGGCCTACAGCCTGATCTCGCAGGACCAGCCCTACGCCATCGACCCCAAGCAGTACCCCGAGTTCGCCGAGGCCTACACGTACGACCCCGAGCTGGCGAAAAGCAAGCTCGTGGGCACGCCCTACGAGGGCGGCAAGGGCTGGCCGGCGGTCACCCTGACCCTGCGCCCGGTGGGGCCGACCGGCAAGCTGGTGGCAGAGGTCGTCCAGCAGCAGCTGGCCCAGAACCTTGGCCTGACCATCACGGTCGAGAGCCCGGAGGACGCGCGAGTCTTCGTCAGCAACGTCTACGACGGCAAGTACCAGTTCATCTTCTATATCTGGTACACCGACTACCCCGACCCGAGCAACCACTACCACGCGGTTTACTACGGCGACGCGGCCAGGCGCCGCTTTGCCTGGAAGAGCGCGGAGTTTGACCAGCTGGTGGAGGCCGCCGCGGGCGAGCAGGACAGGGCGAAGCGGGCGGACCTCTACATCAAGGCCGAGCGCGTGCTCGTGCAGGAGGCGGCCTACATCCCACTCTACTACGCCGCGGCCGTCAATGTCTTCAAGCCCTACGTCAAGGGCCTCCCCCTGTCGAAGAGCGGGCTACCCGTGACCGACGGCAGCGTGTACCGCGGCCAGAAGAGCTCGCTCTTCATCACCGATGATGTGTAGGCCTGCTGCTGCGCCTGGGGGCGTGGGGGCCTGAGGCTCTCACGCAGAGGTTGTGGAGGGCAGCGCCCTCCACAACCTCCCTCAACGGTAACACAGATGCTCGCGCAGCGAAGCCTTGCCTTAACGTCAGGTTGTAGAAAATTAACTTGACAATATTGATCAAATAAGTTAATTTACTTTGTAGTACCGCCCCCCGCGTGACCTCACCCACTCGCCAGCGCACCGCCGCGCGTGTACCGCAACGACGCGTCTCTAGGACGATGCCGATGAAAGTCGCTGTGGCAGGGCACCCTGAGAGCACGCCCATCCCGCACTTCGGCCACGCCGAGCTGTTCACCATCTTCGACCTCAGCGAGGATCCACCACGCCTGCTGGAGGTCCGGTCGAACCGGCCGCACTGTGGCGACACGGGGGGGGATCGCCCACAGCTCGACCAGACGGTGGCGCTGCTCGGCGACTGCGTGGCCGTGCTGGCCGCCAAGATCGGCCCCTGCGCCCGCGATGCCCTGATTGGGCACGCGATTGTCCCCCTTGAGCACGAGGGCCAGAGCGCCGCTGAGATTCCGGCGCTGCTCCAGACGCTCAAGACCAGGCTCCGGGCCTATGCGCAGCGCCGTCCCGCGTGGCGCTAATGTTTGGCGCGGCTTGAGCATAAGTCGGTCGCCGCGGGCGGAATGATGAGGAGTAGAGTGACGATGAGCAAGGCTCTCAAACAGATCGCGATCTATGGCAAGGGCGGCATCGGGAAGTCGACCACGACCTCGAATATCAGCGCCGCCCTGGCTGATGCCGGCTATCGGGTCATGCAGGTCGGCTGCGACCCAAAGAGCGACTCGACCAATACGCTGCGCGGCGGGCGCTACATCCCCACCATCCTCGACGCCCTGCGCGAGAAGCGCAAGGTCGCGCCGGAGGAGATCATCTTCGAGGGCTACCGCGGCATCTACTGTGTGGAGGCCGGCGGGCCGACGCCCGGAGTCGGCTGCGCCGGCCGGGGCATTATCACCGCGGTCGAGCTGCTCAAGCAGCTCAAGGTGTTCGAGCAGCTCGAGCTCGACGTGGTCATCTACGATGTCCTGGGCGATGTGGTCTGCGGCGGCTTTGCCGTGCCCATCCGCGAGGGTATCGCTAAGCATGTCTTCACGGTGTCGTCGGCGGACTTTATGGCGGTCTACGCGGCCAACAACCTCTTCCGCGGCATCCAGAAGTACTCGAACGCGGGCGGCGCGCTGCTGGGCGGGGTGATCGCCAACTCGATCAACACCGACTATGCGCGCGATATCATCGACGACTTCGTCACCCGGACCCAGACCCAGGTGGTCGAGTATATCCCCCGCTCGATCACCGTGGCCCAGAGCGAGCTCCAGGGCAAGACCACGATCGAGGCCGCCCCCGAGAGCGAGCAGGCCGAGATCTACCGCAGCCTGGCGCGCAAGATCTACGCCCACACCGAGTCGAAGACCCCGGCGCCCTTGAATGAGGTCGAGCTGCGGTCCTGGGCCGCCCAGTGGGCCGAGCACCTGCGCACCCTAGCCGCGTGATCTGTGATCCGTGATCCGTGATCGGGCCGCGCCTTGGCCGATCACGGATCACGGATCACGGATCAGGGCCGGGTAGCGTTCCCGCCTCCCTGAGCGCCGCCTTTTTCGTGAGGTTCTATGGACGCTGGACTCATCCCCGGGCGGGTTAGCACCCGCATGCCCGCGGCGCAGCACCCGTGCTATAGCGCCGAGGCCCATACCCGCTACGGGCGCATCCATGTCCCGGTCGCACCCCGCTGCAACATCCAGTGTAACTACTGCACGCGCAAGTTCGCCTGCCCCAACGAGAATCGCCCGGGCGTGACCACCAGGGTCATCTCGCCCGCCGAGGCCATCACCACCATCAGCGCCGCGCTGACCAAAGAGCCGCGCCTGAAGGTGCTCGGCGTCGCCGGGCCCGGCGACGCCCTGGCCAACCAGGCGACCATCGAGACCTTTGCGCGGGCCAGGGAGGCATTCCCCTCCTTAGTCCGCTGCCTATCGACCAACGGCCTGCTCCTGCTCGACCAACTCGACGAAATCGAGCGCGTCGGGATCACGACGCTGACGATCACGATCAATGCGGTGGACCCCGCCGTCGGCGAGCAGATCTACGCGCACATCCGCTACCAGGGCAAGACCTACCGCGGGCGCGAGGCCTTTGAGATCCTGAGCCGCAACCAGCTCGAGGGGCTGCGCCAAGCGGCGCTCCGGGGCATGATCGTCAAGGTCAACACCGTGCTGATCCCCGGCGTCAACGACCAGCACCTGCGCGAGTTGGCGCGGGTGGTCAAGGCCCTGGGCGCCTACATCCTGAATATCATCCCGCTCATCCCGCTGGCCCGCTTCAGCCACATCACCCCGCCCACCGACGAGGAGCTGAACCGTGCGCGCGACGCCTGCGCCGCCGAGATCAGCCAGTTCCGCAACTGTCTGCGCTGCCGCGCCGACGCCATCGGCGTTCCGGGCGAGGAGGGGTGCGGGCCGCCCACGCTAGAGCAGATGTGTACGCCGAGGTTCCTTCGCCCTACGAGCGAGGGGGCGTGAGCAACCAGGAGAAGGGAGTGACGTTTATGTCCGACCTGATCGACCTGACGGCCAAGACCTGCCCCAACCGGGAGCAGCGCGCGAACGGGGTCAACATCTTCTTCGGCAAGGCCAGCCAGCTGGTCGAGGACGCCCATGCGGGCAAGCTCTGCAACTGCGAGCGCAAGTTCCAGCAGACCTCGGGCTGCGTCCTGAACTTCTACCTGACCGTCCGCGTTGCAACCATCCGCGACGCCGCCGTGGTCTTCCACGCCCCGGTCGGCTGCTCGGCCTCGGCCCTGGGCTACCGCGAGTTCTTCCGCCGCATCCCGCCGGCCCTCGGGCGCCCTGCCGACTTCGACCTGCACTGGCTCACCACCAACCTCCAGGAGCGCGACGTCGTCCACGGGGCGGCGGCCAAGCTGGAGTACGCCATCCGCGAGGCCGAGCGGCGCTACAGCCCCCGCGCGATCTTCATCCTGACCTCCTGCACCACCGGGATCATCGGCGAGGACATCGAGGGCGCCGTCAACGATCTCCAGCCCGAGATCAACGCCACGATCGTGCCCGTCCACTGCGAGGGCGTGCGCTCGCGCCTGGTGCAGACCGGCTACGACGCCTTCTGGCACGGCGTGCTGAAGTACCTGGTCAAGCCGCCCAAAAAGAAGCAGCCCGACCTGGTCAACGTCGCCAGCATGCTCTCGTACACCTGGCAGGACCGGCTGGAGATCACGCGCCTGCTGGGCAAGCTGGGCCTGCGCCCCAACTTCATCCCCGAGTTCGCCACGGTCGCCGAGCTCGAGCAGATGTCGGAGGCCGCGGTGACCGCGCCGCTCTGCCCGACCTACACCGACTACCTCTCGCGCGGCCTCGCGCAGGAGTACGGCGTGCCCTACTTCCTCGACCCCTCGCCGACCGGGATCAGCAACACCGACGATTGGCTGCGCCAGATCGGCAAGCACACCGGCAAGGAGGACGCGGTCGAGGCCCTGATCGCCGAGGAGCACCGCACCTGGGTGCCGAAGCTCGAGGCCATCCGGCAGGAGTTCCTCAAGCTCAAGGGCGACGGCAGCAAGCTCACCGTGCTGGGCGCCCTGGGCCAGGGCCGCCTGCTCGGCCAGACCCCCTACTTCCACGAGCTGGGCCTGGACCCGACGGCGGCGATCACCCAGGACTTTGATAACCTTGTCCTGGAGGAGACTGAGAACCTCATCCGCAAGCACGGCGACTTCGACATCCTCGTCAACACCTTCCAGGCCGCCGAGAAGGCCGTGCTGGCGAAAGTCACCGACCCGGACCTGATGCTGACCTGCCCTTTCCAGGGCACCTCGTACAAGCGGACGGAGGGCGTCGCGCGGGTGCATGCCCTGCGCGGCGACCCCACCGCGGCCAGCGCGCAGAGCGGCTACGCCGGGGCGGTGGCCTGCGGCCACTTCCTGCTCAAGACCCTGCAGAACAAGTCGTTCCAGCGCACGATGATGGTCAAGACCGGCGACACCTACAAGCCCTGGTGGTACGAGCAGTCCGACCCGCTCTACTACGCTGAGAAGGAGGCGATCTAGATGGCGGCCACAGACAGTATGGAGGTCTACGAGGCGCCGCGCTTCAGCTGCTCGCTGGCCGGCGCGTTCGGCGCCACCCTGGGCCTGTTCGGCGGCGTGCCGATCCTACACTCGGGGGCGGGCTGCGGCCTCGGGCAGCACTATGGTATGACCTTTGCCGCCGGGCTGAACGCCGGCGGGCCGCAGGGCACGACCAACACCCCCTGCTCGTGTCTGGTCGAGGAGCACGTGATCTTCGGCGGCGAGGACAAGCTGCGCAAGCTGATCGCCTCGACGATCGAGCTGATGGAGGGCGACCTCTACGTGGTCATCTCCGGCTGCGTGCCCGCGCTGATCGGCGACGATGTGGCCCAGGTCACCAAAGAGTTTCGCGACCAGACGGCCATCTTCTCGGTGGACGCGCCGGGCTTCTCGGGCAACACCTACCTGGGCTACGAGCTCTTTCTACAGGCCGCCGCCGCGCAGCTGCTGGAGACCCGGCCAGTCCAGAAGGGCCTGGTCACCATCCTGGGCATCGTGCCCTACCAGCACATCTTCTGGAAGGGCAGCCTGGCGGTGGTCAAGCAGGCCCTGGCCCGCATCGGCGTCGAGGCCAACGTGCTCTTCTGCGAGTTCGGCGGGCTCGAGAACCTGCGGCGCATCCCGGCGGCCGAGCTGAACCTGGTGCTCTCGCCCTGGAACGGGCACACGGTCGCCACGGACCTGGAGGAGCGCTTCGGCACGCCCTGGATCGACCTCCCTGGCGTCCCAGTCGGCCCCAAGCAGACGGCGCACCTGCTCAGGGCGGTCGCCGCGCAGCTGGGGATCGACCCAAATCTGGTCGAGCGGGTGATCGCCGAGGAGGAGCGCCACACCTACCGCTTCATGGAGTACGTGGGCGACCTGCTGGTGATCGGCATCCCCCAGGCCTACCTGGCGGTCGTCGCCGACAGCGGCACGGCGATCGGGGTGATCCAGTTCCTCACCAACGAGGCCGGCTCGATCCCCGACATCGTCATCCTCACCGACGACCCGCCCGAGGAGCGGCGCGCCGCGATCGTCGCCCAGCTGAGCGACGAGCTGAACACCGTGCTCAAGCCCGAGGTGGTCTTCGAGGTCGACTCGTACCGCATCCGCCAGAAGCTGCGCGGGCGCACCTTCTCGTTCCTGCTGGCCAGCTCGCAGGAGAAGTACATCGCCGCCGAGGAGTTCAAGGCCATCCACCACAGCATCGCCTTCCCGGCCTACGACCGCATGATCGTCGACCGCAGCTACGCGGGCTGGCGCGGCGGCCTGAACCTGCTGGAGGACCTGGTCAGCAAGTTCGGCGGGCCACTCTAGGGTATTGACAACCAAGGAGCACTTCTATGCACAGACTATCCGTCCATCTCGGCCTGATCACGCTCGCTGCGCTGCTGCTCGCCAGCTGCGGCGCCAGCCAGTCGGCCTCACAGGCGCCCACGGCCGCGGCGCCGGCCCCATCGGCGGCTTCCGAGGCCCCCACAGCTGCCGCGGAGGCGCCCACAACCGCCCCGCAGGCTGGCGCGACCCAGGCCCCCGCCGCGAGCGGGGAGAAGATCAAAGTTCGGCTGGGGGTCTTCCCTACGCCCGCCGGCGAGATCGCCGCCTTTGTGCGCGACAATCTGGCGGCGCAGGAGGGGCTGGAGCTGGAGCTGCTCGAGCTGACCGACGGGGTCCAGCTGAACCGCGGCGTGGTTGACCAGCAGCTCGACGCCAATCTCTTCCAGCACAAGCCCTACCTCGACGACTTCCTGACCAAGAACAACCTCCAGCTCTCGGTGGTCGCGCCGGTGTTCTACATCCGCCTCGGCATCTACTCGAAGAATGTAGCCTCGGTGGCAGAGGTGCCAGACGGCGGGAAGGTCACCATCCCCGTGGACCCGTCGAACGGCTCGCGGGCGCTGCGCCTGCTCGAGGCCAACGGCCTGATCACGATCAAGCCCGAGGTCACCGGGCTGGTCAAGGTCACGGACATCGCCGAGAACCCGAAGCACCTCGAGATCATCGAGCTCGAGGGTGCCCAGATCCCTCGCTCGCTCGAGGATACGAGCATCGCGGTGATCAACGGCAACATCGCGCTCAACGCGGGCCTGAACCCGAACAAAGACGCGCTGGTGCTCGAGGCGCCCGAGGTCGGCCTGAAGGGCGGCCTGGCGGTGATCATCGTCACCGCGCCCGGCCACGAGCAGGACCCCGGCATTGTGCGGCTAGTCAAGGCCTTCCACCGGCCCGAGGTCAAGCAGTTCATCGAGCAGAAGTACAACGGGGTGGTGTACTTCGTCGCCGGGTAGAGCGCTCCTGGAAGGGCAAACCCAATGATCACCCTCACGAACCTCCGCAAGATCTACCGGCAGAAAACCAGCGAGGTGGTCGCCCTTGACGGGGTGAGCCTGGAGGTGCGCCCGGGCGAGGTGTTCGGGGTGCTCGGGCAGAGCGGCGCGGGCAAGAGCACCCTGATCCGCTGCGTCAACCTGCTGGAGCGCCCGACCGAGGGCACGGTGGTAGTCGATGGCCAGGAGCTGACCACGCTCTCCGGGGCGGCCCTGCGCAAAGCGCGGCAGCGCATCGGCATGATCTTCCAGCACTTCAACCTGCTCAGCTCGCGCACCGTGGCCGACAACATCGCCCTGCCGCTCGAGGTGATGGGGCGCGGTCGCAAGGAGCGCCAGGCCCGCGTCGCCGAGCTGCTGGCGCTCGTCGGGCTGGAGGACAAGGCGCGGGCCTACCCGGCCCAGCTCTCGGGCGGGCAGAAGCAGCGCGTCGGCATCGCGCGGGCGCTGGCCGGCGAGCCGCACGTGCTGCTCTCCGACGAGGCCACCTCGGCCCTCGACCCGGAGACGACGCAGGCCATCCTCCAGCTGCTGCGCGACCTGAACCAGCGCCTGGGGCTGACCATCCTGCTGATCACCCACGAGATGGCCGTGGTCCGCCAGATCTGCGACCGCGTCGCCGTGCTCGAGGCCGGGCGGGTGGTGGAGCAGGGCGCGGTGGACGAGCTGGTGGCCCGGCCCGGCACGCTGCTGGGGCGCACCTTCTTTGCCCACGCCAACGGGCACATCCCGCGCAGCGGCGCTCGCATCGCGACACTCACCTTCGTGGGCGAGGCCGCCGAGCGCCCGCTGCTGACCACGCTGGGCCGCCGCTTCGAGGTCGATGTCAGCATTCTCAGCGGCAGCGTCGAGAAGCTGGGCTACCGCCGCGTCGGCCAGCTCCAGGTCGAGCTGGTGGGCGCGGGGGTGGACCCGGCGCTGCAATACCTGCGCGAGCACGGTATGGATGTCAAGGTGCACTGATTATGGAGTGGTCAGCGATCTACCCCCTGCTGCTCAAGGCCCTGTGGGAGAGCCTGTATATGGTGAGCGTCGCGATGCTGGTGGCGATGGCCTTCGGGCTCCCGCTCAGCCTCATCCTGGTGCTCACCGACGCGGGCAGCCTGCTCGCCTCGCCCGGCCTGAACCGCGTCCTCGGCTCGGTCGTCAACGTCGGACGCTCGCTCCCCTTCATCATCCTGCTCGTGGTGATCACCCCCTTCACCCGGCTGGTCGTCGGCACGACCATCGGGACCACCGCCGCCGTGGTCCCGATCGCCATCGCTGCCATCCCCTTCTTCGCCCGCATCGCCGAGACGGCGCTGCGCGAGGTGGAGCGCGGGCTGGTCGAGGCGGCCCAGGCGATGGGCTGCACGGTCTGGCAGATCATTGTCAAGGTGCTGATCCCCGAGGCCCGCCCGGCCCTGGTGCTGGGCATCACGATCACCGTCGTCGCGATGCTGAACTACTCGGCGATGGCGGGGGCGGTGGGCGGCGGCGGCCTGGGCGATTTGGCCATCCGCTACGGCTACCAGCGCTTCGAGGTCGGGGTCATGATCATCACGATCATCGTACTGATCCTCCTGGTCCAGCTGGTCCAGCTGCTGGGCGATCGCCTCTCACAGCGGCTGCGCAAACGCTAACCCTCACCCATCGCCACCTGGCGGTGTCTATAGCGAAAGGTACTCGTCCATGCGTACGTCCACGTCGGCCCTGCTGGTCCTGCTGGCCCTCCTCGCCGCCCTGCTCAGCGGCTGCGCGGGGGCGCCGCCCGCCGCCTCGTCCGGCCCCACCGCCGCCGTCCCCGCGGCCCCAAGCACAGCGCCCGCGACCGCGGCCCCCATCACCGCCGCTGCGCCCACGGAAGCCCCCACGACCGTCGCCCAGGCGCCGCTCAAGCTTAAGATTGGGGCGACCGCCATCCCGGCTGGCCAGATTCTCACCTTCATTCAGGAGACCCTGGCGCCCGCCGCGGGCCTGGAGATCGAGCTGGTCGAGTTCACCGATTTCGTCCAGCCCAACCTGGCCCTGCGCGACGGGCAGATCGACGCCAACCTCTTTCAGCACCGGCCCTACCTGGAGGACTTCGGCAAGCAGCACAGCATCGATCTGGTCCCCGTCACCGACCAGCTCTACCTGACGCGGCTCGGCATCTACTCCAAGAAGGTCACCTCGCTTGAGGAGGTGCCCGAGCAAGGCGTGGTGGCCATCCCCAACGACCTGACCAACCTCGCCCGCGCGCTGAAGCTGCTCGAGAAGCACGGCCTGATCACGCTCAAGCCCGGCATCACGGGGCTGGCCAGCGTCCAGGACATCGCCGAGAACCCGAAGCAGCTCGAGATCATCGAGCTGGAGGCCCTGCAGCTGCCGCGCTCGCTCGAGGACACCTCGATCTCGATCATCAACGGGCCCTTCGCCCTCCAGGCCGGTCTGAACCCAAGCAAAGAGGCGCTGGCGCTGGAGACCCAGGACGCCGGGCCGTACGGGATTGTGCTCGCGACGCTGGCCGGCCAGGACAAGACCCCGGCGGTGCAGAAGCTGGTCGAGCTGCTGCGCCGGCCGGAGGTCAAGCAGTTTATCGACGAGAAGTACCAGGGCGCGATCTTGTGGATCCCCGAGCATCCATAGAGCGCGGGCGTGTGGGGGGCCAGGTTCCCCCGTACGCCCCAGAGGGAGAACCATGAGCACCCTGGACTCTGATCAGGTCTGGCGTCAGGCCCTCATCCCGCAGCGCCTGCTCGACCGCAGTGCGCGGGTCTTTCCAGAGAAGACGGCCATCAGCTACGGTTCGCAGCGCGTGAGCTACCGCGAGTTGGCCGCCCGGGTCAATCGGCTCGCCAGCGCCCTGCGCGCCGCCGGGGTGCGGCCCGGCGACCGCGTGGCCTTTCTGTGCCCAAACACGCCGCCGCTCCTGGAGGCCCACTTCGGCGTGCCCCTGGCGGGGGCGGTGCTGGTGGCGATCAATACGCGCCTGAGCAAGGATGAGGTCAGCTACATCCTCAACCACGCCGGCGCCCGCCTCCTGTTCGTAGATACGGAGCTGACGGCGCAGATCGCCCCGCGCGAGCAGCTGCCGCTGCTTGAGCGGATCGTGACCATCGTGGATGCCGAGGCGGGGGCGCCTGGGCCGCTGTGGTCGGGGGAAGACTACGAGGGCTTCCTGGCGGGCGGTAGCCCTGAGCCGCTGCCCGAGCTACCCGCGCGCACCGAAGACGATCTGATCGCGCTGAACTACACCAGCGGCACGACCGGCCAGCCCAAAGCGGTGATGTACGTCAACCGCGGTGTCTATCTGAGCGCGCTGGGCGAGGGGGTTGCGCTGAATCTGAGCAGCGACTGCGTGTACCTGTGGACGCTGCCGATGTTCCACTGCAATGGCTGGTGCTTCCCCTGGGCGGTCACGGCCGTGGGCGGCACCCACGTCTGCCTGCGCCGCCTCGAGCCTGCGCAGATCATCGAGCTGATCGCGACCGAGCAGGTCAGCCATTTCTGCGCCGCGCCCGTGGTGCTGATCATGCTGGCCAACCACCCGGCCATCGGCGGGCTGCGCCTGCGGCGCCCCCTACGCATTATGACCGGCGGCGCGCCGCCATCACCCACGATCATCCAGACCGTCGAGGCGCTGGGCGCCTCGATCGAGCACCTCTACGGCCTGACCGAGACCTACGGCCCCTACGCCATCTGTGAGTGGCACGGCGAGTGGAATAGCCTGCCCATCGAGCAGCGGGCCGTGCTCAAGGCCCGCCAGGGCGTGCCCTATCTCCAGGCCGGGGAGCTGCGCGTCGTCGACGAGCAGCTGTGCGATGTCCCGGCCGATGGGGCGACGCTCGGCGAGGTCGTGATGCGGGGGAATGGCGTGATGCGGGGCTACTTCAATCAGCCGGAGGCCACCGCTGAGGCGTTTCGGGGCGGCTGGTTCCATAGCGGCGATGTCGCGGTGATGCACCCGGACGGCTACATCGAGCTGCGCGACCGCAAGAAGGACATCATCATCAGCGGCGGCGAGAATATCTCGACAGTGGAGGTTGAGCGCGTCATCTACCAGCACCCGGCCGTGCTGGAGGTCGCCGTTGTCGCCGCCCCGGACGAGCTCTGGGGTGAATCGCCCCGGGCCTTCGTCTGCCTGAAGGAGGATACGCAGGTCAGCGAGCATGAGCTGATCACTTTCTGCCGCGCGCGCCTGGCCCACTACAAGTGCCCCCGCGGGGTCATCTTCGGCGATCTGCCGAAGACGAGCACTGGCAAGATCCAGAAGGCCCACCTGCGCGAGCAGCTCTGGGCTGGTAAGCAGCGCCGGATCAATTAACTGCGCGCAAGCCCTGCTTGCAGCACCATAAAGGATGAAAAGGGGGTTTCAGGGAGGGCGAGCTCTCCCTGAAACCCTCCGTGCCGAGCACTTCACCAGGCGCGCGCGTACTGGGGCGGCACAGGCGGTGGCTGATGCAGGGCGAGCGCGGCGCGCTGCGGCCACTGCGGGTCGCGTAGCAGCTCACGGCCGAGCAGCACCAGGTCCGCCTGCCCGCGCTGGACGATCGTCTCGGCCTGCTCAGCGGTGGTAATCAGCCCAACCGCTGCGGTGGCGATCCCGGCCTCGCGCCGGATCGTCTCGGCGAAGGGCACCTGGTAGCCAGGGCCCACGGGCACCTGCGCCGCGGGCGAGCTGCCGCCTGAGCTGCAGTCGATCAGATCGATCCCCTCCTCCGCCAGGCGCCGGGCCAGGGCAACCGACTCGGTCAGCGTCCAGCCGCCCTCCACCCAGTCGGTAGACGAGATCCGCACGGTCAAAGGGAGCGTGGCGGGCCAGCGATCACGGACGGCGCGGGTAGTCTCAAGCAGCATGCGGATGCGGTTGTCAAAGCTGCCGCCGTAGCGGTCGCTGCGCTGGTTCGACAGCGGGGAGAGGAACGAGTGCAGCAGATAGCCGTGGGCGGCGTGGAGCTCGAGCCAGCGAAAGCCGGCCTGGAGTGCCCGCGTCGCCGCGTCGCGAAAGGCGGCCTGGATCTCGGCGATCTGGGCGCTGCTCAGCTCGAGCGGCGTGCGATAGCCCGCGGCAAACGGGAGCGCGCTCGGCCCAACGCTGGGCCAGCCGCCCTCGGCGTCGCTCAGCGGCGTGCCGCCCGCCCAGGGCAGCGCGGTGCCGGCCTTGCGCCCGGCGTGGGCGATCTGGATCCCAGGCACGGCGCCCTGGGCCTCAAGAAAGTGCGCGATGCGGGCGAGCGGCGCCACCTGGCTGTCGGCCCAGAGGCCCAGGTCGGCCGGGGAGATGCGGCCGCGCGCTTCGACGGCGGTGGCCTCGACGATGATCAGGCCGGCGCCGCCGGCCGCGCGGG
>JAAXUL010000106.1 GCA_013336035.1 Chloroflexales bacterium | reverse complement strand
CCTGGCCGCCGCTCTTGTGCTGCCCTCCACGCCCGCGCCCTAAAGCTCGTTGCGCAACCCGTGGGACTGCCCACGGATTGCGCAACGAGATGCACCTGAGCTTGAGATGGCTTCCTGACGCTACCATCGGGCTCACGGTTGGTCAGGCATGGGCTCTGGCGTAGCTCTGGCGGTGAGACCAGGAGCCTGACCCAGGCTGTTCTTATGCCGAATCTCGATCTGCCGTAGCTCGTTGCGCAACTCGTGGGTCGTCACAGCCAAACCTCAGTACGATCAAGAGACGTACTTCGTCCATCGTAGCGAGGAACCGCATGATCGACACCACCCGATCCAGCGCCGGTAGGCGCGCATATCGCGCATTCCCGTGCTTTGCCTCACACCTGGTTGCATATGAATTGTGTCAGCCCCGCGGCCGGCGATGCCTTCCGGGCGCGGGAGGCTCCTGCGGAAAGAAAGACCGTTGCCAGCTCGGCTAAGTCGTACTAGAATGAGCGCCATCCTCGCTCGAGTGCCCGTTCCATCATCGCGTCAAGCTCTGCCCATGCCTCGGAGCGGGCACGACTGGGTGGAGGCACGATGGCTCCAAGACCGCTGCGCATCGAGCTGCTCGGTGGGTTCCGCGTGAGCATCGGCGACGATGTCATCCCGGCGGAGGCGTGGCGGCGCCGCAAGGTGCGACGCCTCATCGAACTGGTGGCGCTCTCGCACGGGCATCGCCTGCACCGCGAGCAGCTGATGGATCGGCTCTGGCCCGATGCCGATCCTCAGTCTGTGCTGAATAATCTGCACCAGACCCTGTATCTCGCCCGACGCCTGCTGGATCTAGGCAGCGAGCCTGGCCCGGGCCACCTGCTGCTGCAGGATGAGGTCGTCACGCTGGCGCCCGCCGAGCTGGTGTGGGTCGACGTGACGGCATTCGAACAGGCGGCCGCCCTGGCTCACCGACGCCAGGATCCCGAGGCGTACCGCGCGGCGCTCGACCTGTACGCCGGCGAGCTCTTGCCGGAGAGCCGGTACGACGAGTGGGTCAACGCCCGCCGCGAGGCGCTCTGCCAGGAGCATGTCGCCCTGCTCCTCGCACAGGCCCGGCTCGCCGAGATGCGGACGGAATACGCGCTGGCGATAGAATCGTTGCAGCGCGTGCTGGCGAGCGACCCGCTCCACGAGGAGGCGCACCGCGATGTGATGCGTGTCTACACCCTGGCCGGCGCTCGGCAGCAGGCGATCCGCCAGTACCAGGCGCTCCAGGAGAGCCTTCAGCGCGAGCTTGGCGTCGCGCCCGCGCCGGAAAGCCAGCGCCTGTACCAGGATATCCTTGCGGGCCAGCTCCGGGCGCTTGACCAAAGCCACGGGCCACCAGCCAGCCCAGCGGCCATAGCCAGCGATCCGCCCGCCCCGCCACACAACCTGCCGTTCGCGCTGACGAGCTTCATCGGGCGCGGACGTGAGCTTGTCGAGGTGCAGCGGCTGCTCGCGACCACGCGGCTGCTGATGATCGCGGGCCCAGGCGGCAGCGGCAAGACGCGCCTGGCGCTCGAGGCGGCGGCCGGGGTGCTCTCCGCATATCGCGATGGCGTCTGGCTGGTCGAGCTGGCCGCGCTGGCCGACGCAGCACTGGTGCCCCAGGTCGTCGCCGCAGCGCTCGGCGTGCGCGAAGTGCCGGGTCAGCCACTTGTGCAGACGCTGGCGCAGTCTCTGTATGCCAAACAGCTCCTGCTCCTGCTTGACAACTGCGAGCACATGGTCGACGCCTGCGCTCGTCTCGCAACAACGTTGCTGCAAGCCTGCCCCCAGCTCCGCATCCTGGCCACCAGCCGCGAGCGGCTCCAGGTTCCGGGTGAAGTGGTCTGGCTGACGCCTGCGCTCGCGCTGCCTGATCCCGAGCACGCACGATCGCTTGCAGACCTGCTGCACGTTGAGGCGGTCCAGCTGTTCATCGACCGGGCGCAGGCGGTTGCCCCGTCGTTCCAATGGACCGACCAGCACGCATCTGCCCTTGCACGCATCTGCGTACGCCTCGATGGGATGCCGCTGGCGATCGAGCTGGCGGCGGCGCGCGTCACTGTGCTCACCCTCGAACAGCTGGCTGAGCGCCTCCACACGAGTTTTCGGCTGCTGGTGAGCGGAAACCGTACGGCCCTCACGCGACAGCAGACGCTCACAGCGACCCTCGACTGGAGCTACGATCTGCTCACCGAAGCGGAGCAGGCGCTGCTGCGCCGGCTGGCCGTGTTCGCCGGCGGCTTTGCGCTTGAGGCGGCAGAGCGAATCTGTGCCGGGAATGGCGCCGATGGCCCCGATGTGCTCGAGCTGTTGATGCGCCTGACCGATAAATCCCTGGTGATGGTGCGCGACGAACAGGCCGAGCGACGCTACTGGCTGCTTGAGCCGGTGCGACAGTATAGCCTGGAGAAACTGCGTGGCACGGATGAGGCGGTGGGCATACGCGAGCGGCACAGGGACTGGTACCTGGCGCTCGCAACGCGCGCTTCCCCCAACCTGCGCGGGCCGCATCAGGAGCAATGGAAGGGCGTGCTGCGCAAGGAGCGGGATAACTTCCGCGCAGCGCTGGAGTGGAGTTTGGATGCCGAGCCCCAGGAAGCGGACGCCTACGGTTTCACACCCGGCGGTCAAGGGCCACAGCACGACGAACAGCGCGGAGCAGCGTGCAGGCCCCGGCTCGCGCAGGGGCTGCGACTGGCGAAATCCCTGACGTGGTATTGGTACCTCGACGACGCGTTGAGCGAGGGTCGGGCGTGGTTCGAGCGTGCGCTCGCGCAGACAGGCGAAGCTGAGCGCTCCTGGACGCGCGCGAGCGCGCTTACTGGAGCTGGGCAGATGGCCCTGCACCAGGGCCATCTGCCGATGGCTCGCGCGTGGCTGGAGGCGGGCAGCGCGATCTTGCGCGCATTCCATGAGCCGCACGACCTTGCCATGGCGTTATTTCTCTTCAGCGTTGCGGCGATCAACCAGGGCGAGGAGCAAGCAGCCCTGGCGTCGCTCCAGGAAAGCAGCGAGCTCTTCCGGGCGGTCGGCGACCAGGACTATTACGCGCTGACGCTGTTGCACAGGGGCGATGTGGCGCTGCAACGTGGGGACGGCGCGGCCGCACGCGCCTTCTACGAACAGTCGCTGACGATCCAGCGGCAGCTCGGGTCCAGGTGGAGCATCGCTCAGCTGCTGAACAACCTGGGCGAGGTCGCGCGCTGCGAAGGCGACTACCCGCGAGCAGCGCGGCTCTACGAGGAGAGCCTCGCCTTGTTCCACGCGCTGGGCAGCAGCAGCGATATCGCCCGGTCGTTCCACAACCTGGGGCATGTGGCCCACGTGCTCGGCGACGGGGGCCGGGCGGCAGCGCTGTTCGCCAGGAGCATGGCGCTGTTCCGTGAGCGCGGCAATCAGCGCGGGGCGATCGAGTGTGTTGCGGGCCTCGCTGGAGTGATCGGCGCGCGCGAACCGAGGCGGCGGCACGCGGCCCTCGCGGCGCAGCTGCTCGGTGCAGCCAGCGCCCAGTTCGCGGCGCTTGGTGCCAAGCTGTGGCCCGCCGACCAGCTCGATTTCCAGCGCAACGAGGCGCGTATCCGCGCCGTGCTCGGTGAGACCGCGTTTGCGGAGGCCTGGAACGCGGGCCAGGCGCTCACGCTGGAGCAGGCGATGAAGGAAGCACTTGCGACAGAAGAGTCAGAAATAAGCCAGAAATAAGCCCCCGGTTGAACGAACCATAAGTGGCGCCGGCTATCATCGCCTCGTGATGACAGCCGGCGCTCTGCTTTGTGAAGGAAAAGCGCATACGCGCTGGAACGCGGCGTCGGCCCCTCGTACTGATGAAAGGAATATGGCATGACCACCGTCCAATACCCCACCTCGCCCGCGTCCAAGTTGGCTATCGACCAGCTCAAAGCGCTGCGCGCACGACTGACCGGCAACCTGATCACAGCCGAGAGCGCCGAGTACGACGAAGCGCGCAGGGTGTTCTCGCTCCTGGTGAATCGCCGACCCCTCGCGATTGTGCGGGCGGCCAACGCGCAGGATGTGGCCACAGGCGTCCGCTTCGCCCGCACCCACAGCCTGCCGCTCGCAGTACGGAGCGGCGGTCACAGCGTGGGGCACCACAGCGTCATCGACGATGGCGTCGTGCTCGACCTGTCGGCGATGAAGCAGATTGTGATCGACCCGGTGACGCGGATTGCCCGCGTGGGCGCCGGCGCTACCTCCGGCGACCTCGCCGGACCGGCCAGCGCCCACGGTCTGGCACTCTCCACGGGCGACACCCACTCCGTCGGTATGGGCGGGCTCACCACTGGTGGCGGGATTGGCTTTATGGTGCGAAAGTACGGTCTCGCCATCGATAACCTCCTCGCGGCTCAGGTGGTCACCGCCGCCGGTGAGATTGTGACGGCCAGCCCCGACGCGCACCCCGACCTCTTCTGGGCGATCCGGGGCGGCGGTGGTAACTTCGGGGTTGTGACCGAGTTCACCTTTCAGCTGGCGGCAGTAGGGCAGATTCTGGGCGGTGACCTCGTGCTGCCCGCCACCCGCGAGGTGCTACGGGGCTACCTCGACTACGTCGCGGTGGCGCCCGACGAGCTCACGACGATCGCCCACCTGATGCACGCGCCGCCCACGCCCTACATGCCGCCTGAGCGGGTCGGCGAGCCGGTGCTGTCGATCCTGCTCTGCTGGATGGGAAGCGTCGAGGACGGTGAGCGTGCGCTGGCGCCGCTGCGCGCCCTGGCGACGCCGATCGCCGAGGCAGTGGGGCCGATGCCCTACCCGGCGATCTATCAGTTCACCGCGCACCAGGCCCAGCCCCTCGCCGCCTCAATCCGCTCGATGTTCGCGGATGAGCTGAGCGACGCGACGCTCGACGCGGCGCTCGCGGCTCTGGACAGGGCCACCTCGCCGTACAGCGCGATCCAGTTCCGTGGCCTCGGCGGTGCGATGGCGCGAGCGAGCAACGACGCCACCGCCTTCGCCCACCGTGACAAGCGCTACCTGGTGCTGCTGCTCGCAATCTGGCTGGACGCCACCGAGGACGCCGCCAGGCACCAGTCCTGGACGACGGGGCTCTGGGAGGCGATTCGCGCGGAAGGTGCGGGAGTGTACGTCAACTTCCTCGAAAACGAGGGCGCCGCACGCCTCCGCGATGCCTATCCATCCGCCACCCTGGCGCGGCTCAGGGCGATCAAGCACCGCTACGACCCCCAGAATCTGTTCCGCTTCAACCAGAACATCCTCCCCAACGTTGACGGAGCGGAGCGGCAGCTTGGCCGGGTCCAGACAAATCGGTAGCTGTGCGGCGGTACGAGATCCAAGCCTCGTCGCGGCCTTGATCTCGTACCGCAGCGCCAGCCTGCCCAAATAAGGATGCCTTGCATAGAGAGGGAGCCATAGCGTGTATACACACCAGCAGCAGCAGACGCCGGACGCCTCACGTACGCCCAGCCCTAAGCCCCATCGCACCGACTGGCAGGCCCGCGCCATCGCAGCGTACAGCCGAGAACAGCTTGATGCGGCCGCACTGCGCCTCAAGCTGACGACCGCGGTACACACGCTCACGAGTCGCACCGTCGAGACGGGTGCGATCTTCGCCGACCCGCTGGGCCAGGTGGCGTCCGCCCGCGTCGACGGCGTCCTCTTTCGCTGGGCGGACAGCCAGTTGGTCGTGATCCGCCCCTGCGCCCATTGCGGCCTCGGCACGTTCACGAGCCCAGCGGTGGGGCGCGTCGCGGACCTCGGCTTCGCGCTCGGCGCCTGGCAGCCGCTCCACGACGACTGTCGTCCCTTCGAGGCCGACGCGTTCGAGTAGCCCGAAGCATCACCTTTCTGAGGTCAACCCATGGATTACGATACGCTTGTGATCGGCGGTGGCCAGTCTGGATTGGCCACCGGCTACTATCTCCAGCGGGCCGGGCTGCGCTTCCGCATCCTTGAGGCCGGCGACGAGCCGGTGGGGGCCTGGCCCGGCTACCGCGACAGCCTGGTCCTGAACTCGCCGGCCCGCTACTCCGCGCTTCCCGGCCTCGCCTTCCCGGGCCACCCCGATCACTACCCCACGCGCGACGAGGTCGTCGATTACCTGCGCGGCTACGCGGCGCACTTTCGCCTGCCGGTCCTGACACGCACGCGAGTACAGGCGGTCGAGCACACGGGAGGGGGATTTCTTGTGACGACTGCTGAGGGCGGCCACCTCACGGCGAGCACGGTCGTCGCGGCCACAGGCTTCTTCGGGCACCCGGCCATGCCGACGCTGCCAGGCCAGGATCGCTTCGGCGGCCGCCTCCTCCACCTGGCGGATTATCGACGGCCCGAGCCGTTCCGCGGGCAGCGGGTGGTGGTGGTAGGGGGCGGCAATGGTGGCGTGCAGGTCGCGGTAGAGCTGGCGGCCGTCGCCGAGGTAACCCTGGCCACACGCCGGCCGATCCGCCGACTCCCGCAGCGCATCCTCGGGCGCGACATCCACTTCTGGCTGCGCTGGCTGGGCCTCGACCAGACCCAGTGGCTTGGGAAGCGCGGAGTCCCCGCGTTCATCAACCCGACGTACGAAGCGGCGTTACTGGCGGGTCGGCCGGACCAGCGATCACTCTTCAGGCACTTCGCCGAGCATGGCGTTGTCTGGAGCGATGGAACGGTGGAGCCGGTCGACAGCGTGATCTTCGCGACCGGCTACCGCCCGCAGCCGACCTACCTCGACGGGCTCGGAGCCCTGGACGCCGGGGGGCAGTTGCTCCAGCGCGGCGGGCGCAGCACGATGGTCGAGGGGCTCTACTATGTCGGCTTCCCGAAGCAGCGCACGGCCGCCTCCACGACCCTGCGTGGTGCCGGCGCCGACGCGCAGATCGTCGTCAGCCACCTTCAGCGCTACTGCAGGACCATCGCCGACTCCCGCCGCCTGCTCCCGCTCGGAGATGCGGCAGCCGGGCTGCGGTGATCGAAGACACACCGCAACAGAGGTTTGCCCCACTTCCAGCGCTACGTCGCCTCGTGGCCCAGCGCCGGCGCCGACGCCGACTCATAGACGCGTTGCTCCAGCATGCGTTTGAGCGCGCCAACCTCGGCCTCCATCTGCTTGCCCAGCGCGCCCACCATCATTGGCGCCATCAGCCGGTTCAGGCCATGCATCTCGGCTGTCACCGCCTCTGTGAAGCGCGCCCCGCCATTCTCGGCCGTCACGAGCCGCCAGCCGGCGATCGGGAACGTCGACTCGGCTGGGGATGTCGCGCGAGCCTTGGGTCCCGCTCTGTCGCTCACCCCGCTATTCAGGTACGACGAAGATAGCAAAGCCCGGCCCAATGGGTTGATCCTGGACTACCGAGATCGTCCAGCGTACGATGTGCTCCAACCCCGCCCCGACGGCGGCGAGTGCCGCCTCCAGGTTTGCGAAGGTCTGGCGGGTCTGGGCGACGAGGTCCCCCACGCCCACGCTGGTTCCCGCGGCGTCTACCGCGTTCTGGCCGCTCACGTAGATCGTCCTCGCCGGCCCGCTCACCGTCACCACCTGGGTGAAGGCGGGATTCCTGTGGGGCACCGGGGGTTCAGGTGCTGAACCCGGCCACCCCTCGCGTGTGTCTCAGCCATCATCTGCTCCTTTGACACGGGGCTATTCGCCCTACGCCCTGGCCTCGGCTGCGAGGCGAGCCATTAAGGTGGCGTCGCCCCGCTTGTACAGCTGGTACCACGCCTCGATCAGGTCGTCCGGGTACAGCTCCAGGGTCCGGAAGATCGCTGCCGCGAACGCCAAGGCGCCGGTGGCGCCCGCCGTGATCACCCCGCCGTCTGCGACCGCCTCGGCCTCGTGGTAGAGCGCTGTGCCACCGTAGCCAGTCGCCGCCAGGTACTCGGCGGCGTTGCTCGTGTGCCGGACCGTGTCGAGGAAGCCGGCCCGCGCCAGCGCCGCCGTTGCCCCACACATCGCCGCGACGGGCACCCCCGCCGCGCGGAAGCGCGCCACGTGCGGCAGCACTTCGCGCAGCTCCCCCGCGTCCCAGGCGTCGCCGCCCGGCAGGATCAGCAGCGCGCTCGCGGCCGGGTCCACCTCCTCCAGGGTCAGGTCGGGGAGCACCCGTATCCCGCCCATCGTCGTCACGGGCTGACGTGTGACGCCCACGGTCCGCACGCGGTAGCGTCCGGCGGCCTCGGGCATGGCCGGACGGTTGATGCCGGCGAGCGCGTAGCTCGCCTCCCAGTCGGCCAGGGTGTCGAACACGAAGAGGTGCACGGTCTGCGGTGTCATCAGTCTTCTCCTGGGTCTTTGGGCGCCCGTCGGTCGAGCGCGCATCACGGTCCACACCCATCTTGCCACGTGAATAGGGTACAATTCGCCCTATACACGGGAGCTTCTGGAGGAGCGATGTATCACCCGACGACGCGCGTGCTGACCGTTCTGGAGCTGCTGCAGGCAAGGCCGGGCCTGAGCGGGGCGGCCATCGCCGCGCAGCTGGAGGTTGACCGGCGAACCGTGCGGCGCTACATCACCATGCTCCAGGACCTGGGCATCCCCATCGAGACCACGCGGGGCCCACACGGCGGCTACCGCCTGCGTCCCGGCTTCAAACTGCCCCCGCTGATGCTCGCCGACGACGAGGCCCTCGCCATCACCCTCAGCCTGATCGCCACCGAGCGCCAGGGGCTGAGCATCGACCCCCTCGCCACGACGGGGGCCCGGGCCAAGATCGAGCGGGTGTTGCCGGAGAGCCTGCGGGAGCGGCTGCAGGCCGTGCGCGAGGTCGTGGCCTTCCACGCGGCCCCCCCGGTGTCCCGCCCCGATGGCGCTACGCTGATGCGCTTGAGCCTCGCCGCCCAGCGCGGTGAGCGGGTGCTGCTGCGCTACCGGTCGGGCGAGGAGGAGACGGAGCGGTGTGTGGACCCCTACGGCCTGGTCTTCCACAGCGAGCGCTGGTACCTGGCCGCATGGTGCCACGTACGGGAGGGGGTGCGGGTGTTCCGGCTCGACCGGGTGCAAGCCGCCGAGCAGATGGCCGAGCGGTTTACCCGCCCGGCGGGCTTCGATAGCCTGACGTTCGTGTTAGAGCGCCTGGCGTTGACGCCGTGGGGCTGGGACGTCGAGGTGCTGCTCGAAGCCACGCTGGAGGACGTGCAGCGGTGGATACCGCCGGGGAGCGTGATCCTTGAGGAGGTGCCGGAGGGTGTGCTGCTGCGCGGGCAGTATGACCAGCTGGAGCGGCTTGCAACGCAGCTGCTGCTGCTCGAATGTCCGCTGGTGGTGCGCCAGCCGCCTGAACTGCGTGCGGCACTGCGCGCCGTTGCCGAGCGTGCTCTGGCCATTAGTGAGCGATGAGGATGGCCAGGTGGAGGACGGATCCTCACCCCTTACGTTCGAGAATGCGCGTTGAACGAAGCGCTTCGCGCAGAGAGTCCCTGCCCCTCGGCTGCCTGCTTCCCTGATGCCTTGCTGGCTCCTGATGCCCATGTATTGAGACACCGCCGCAGTCTCGTGCGAGCCTGCTGCGACGTTGCCCAGGCCCCTGCCTTCGCTGTTCCAGCAGCGGGGACGAGGAGGCCGAAGGACCACACGGGAGCGATGACCGGGCGCGACCTGCCATCGCGGGCGTGCCAGTTGGCACAGAATCAAACGGTTACACGGACGCGATACGCGCAAGGTAGGCTACGAGGGGGGCGGCGACGTTCCTCCGGCGCTTCGCACGTTACCAACTACATAGGGTTCTATGATCCCGAACCCGTGGGGATAAAACGTGGCGGGCAGGGAGGGATTCGAACCCTCGACAGCGTTGCCGCTGTACGGCATTTCCAGTGCCGCGCACTAGACCAGACTATGCGACCTGCCCTCGGCAGGCGATTGTACCACGGGGGCAGCCGCGGCGCAACCGGCCTATCTTACGGCAGCGGGCCGAGCTGGGGCGGCCAGCCACGGGCGAAGTAGTCGCCCATGATGATGATGAAGAGGAAGGCCAGCCCGACGAAGGCGGCGATGGCGTAAAGCTGCACCACCCGGCTGCTGACCTTGACGTGCATAAAGAAGAGCACGATCAGGGCCGTCTTGGCGATGGCGATCGTCATAGCGATGGCCACGCCCAACAGGCGCGGGATCTCGACGAAGGCCTCCGCCCACCAGGCGCCGACGGTCAGGGCCATCAGGACCATCAGGGCCGCGAAGACCCGATAGTAGGTGCCGCGGCCGATGTGGCCATGGGCGTGGCCCGGGTAGTCGATGCCCGTCTCGTGGCTATCGGGGCCATCGTGGCCGTGGCCGCTGTTTTTTGTGTGCGTTGTCGCCATCAGTGCACCAGGTAAAAGAGCGGGAACAGGAAGACCCAGATGATGTCGATCAGGTGCCAGTAGAGGCCCCCGATCTCGACCGGGGTCGAGTAGGCCGTCGTGAACACGCCCCGCGCCGCCATGATCGTCAGGATCGAGACGATCGTGAGGCCGATCACCATGTGGACGGCGTGGAGGCCCGTGGCGACGAAGTAGAGGAAGTAGAAGAGCTGATAGGGCGTCTTCTGGCCGCCCACAACGCCCCCCTCGTCCGTGGCCTCGGCCTGGGCTGCGCCCTCGGTGCCGGCGGCCGCCGCGGCCTCCTCCTCGGGGAAGGCGAAGCCGCGCCCAGGCACCAGGCACTCAGTCTCGCCGAGGCGCTCGCCGCCGGTGGCCCACGCCAGGGGCGAGGCGTAGCCCGCGCAGTGGGCAAACTTCTCGCTGTACTCGTAGGCCTTGATGCCCAGGAAGGTCAGGCCGAGGAGTATGGTGACCAGCAGCAGCTGCACCAGCCGGCCGCGCCGGCCCTGCTCGGCGGCGTTGACGGCCAGGGCGACGGTGAGCGAGCTGACCAGCAGCACCACGGTGTTGACGGTGCCCAGGGGCGTGTTGAGGTGGTGCGCCGACACGGCCCAGATATCGGGGAAGGCCCAGCGGTAGACCGTGTAGGCTAGGAAGATGCCGCCGAAGAGCATGATCTCGGTCACGAGGAAGGCCCACATGCCGAGGGTGGCGGCCTCTTTCTGCTGGGCCGGCGTCTCGAAGTGGTGCTGGAGCTCGCGCCCGTGGGCGGCGTGGCCGTGGGCGGTATCGTGCGGTTGCGTCGTCGTCGCCAAGGCGTCTCTCCTCTCTACAGCGGGCTGCCCGGGCGCCAGCTGGCGGCGTCGAGCTCGGCGGCCTCGGCCGGGTAGGCGTAGGCCTCGGTCATGACCACCGGGATCTTGTCGAAGTTGTGCGTGGGCGGCGGCGACGAGACTTTCCACTCTAGGCCCGTGGCGTCCCAGGGGTTATCGCCGGCGGGCTTGCCGTTCCACAGCGAGAGGAGCAGGTAGATCAGCGGGATGATGAAGCCCACGGCCAGCACCGAGGCCCCCGCCGACGACAGCACGTGATAGATCTGGAACTCCTCGGGGTAGACGTGGTAGCGCCGCGGCATGCCCAGGTAGCCCATCACAAACTGTGGGAAGAAGGTCATGTTGAAGCCGACGAAGATGATCAGGGCGCTGATGCCGCCCCAGACCTCATTGTACATGCGGCCGGTCATCTTCGGCCACCAGAAGTGGATGCCGCCCAGGTAGGCCATGATCGTGCCGCCCACCATCACGTAGTGGAAGTGCGCCACCACGAAGTAGGTGTCGGTCACGTGGATGTCGATCGCGACCACGCCCAGGAAGATGCCGGTGAGGCCGCCGATCACGAACAGGCCGATGAAGCCCAGGGCGTAGAGCATCGGCGTGCGGTAGCTGATCGAGCCCTTGTAGAGCGTGGCGGTCCAGTTGAAGACCTTGATCGCCGAGGGGATGGCCACCAGCATGGTGATGAAGCTGAAGACCAGGCCCGAGTAGACCGACTGGCTGCTCACGAACATGTGGTGGCCCCAGACCAGGAAGCCGATCAGGGCGATCGCCATGCTCGAGAAGGCGATAAACTCGTAGCCGAAGATGCGCTTGCGCGAGAAGGTGGCGATCAGCTCAGAGATCACCCCGAAGCCCGGCAGGATCATGATGTACACCGCCGGGTGCGAGTAGAACCAGAACATGTGCTGGAAGAGCACCGGGTCGCCGCCCAGGGCCGGGTCGAAGATGCCGACGCCCCAGAGGCGCTCGACCGCCAGCAGCAGCAGGGTGATGCCGATGATCGGCGTCGCCAGCACGATGACCAGGCTGGTCGCGTACATCGACCAGATGAACAGCGGCAGGCGGAACCAGGTCATGCCCGGCGCGCGCATGGTGTGGACGGTGACGATAAAGTTGACGCCCGTGGCGATCGATGAGAAGCCCATGATGAAGGCCCCCGCGATCGTCAGGATCACGTTCGAGTTCGAGTAGGTCGAGCTGAACGGCGTGTAGAACGTCCACCCCGTGTCGACGCCGCCGAAGACCGCCGCGCACAGGGCGAAGATCCCGCCGCCCATGTACAGGTACCAGCTGAGCAGGTTCACCCGCGGGAAGGCCAGGTCCCTGGCCCCGATCATCAGCGGCACCAGGAAGTTGCCTAGCACCGCCGGGATGCCCGGGATCAGGAAGAAGAAGACCATGATCACCCCGTGCAGCGTGAACGCACGGTTGTACATATCCGACGAGAGCAGGTCGCCCTGGGGCGTGACCAGCTCGATGCGCACCAGCGTGGCGGCCAGGCCGCCGAGCAGGAAGAAGACGTTGATCGCGAACAGGTAGAGGATCGCGATCCGCTTGTGGTCAACCGTCAGGAACCACGACTTGAGCCATGACCAGATCGTCGGCGTCTCATCGTGCAGGTATCCGCTCTGCGGAAGCGCGGTGGTTGCCATGGGTCACTCCCCTAGCGACTTGATATACTCGATGAGCTGCCGGACCTGGTCGTCGCTCAGCTGACTGCCGTAGAGCGGCATGATCGGCTGGTAGCCCTCGACCACCTTTGCGGTAGAGTTCAGGATCGACTCGCGCAGGTAGGCCTCGTCGGCTACGGCGCTGCCGCCGCCCACAAGGGCCTGCGGCTGGTTGTAGACGCCCTCGAGGCTTGGCCCGATGCCGCCGCCCGCGAGGTTGTGGCAGGCCACGCAGCCCAGGCTGGTGAAGAGCTGCTCGCCCTGGGCCGCCAGGGCCGCGTCGAAGCCGCCGGCCGCCGGGGCCGGTGTCGCCGCCCCTGTGGCAGTCGGTGTCGCCGTCGCCGCCGCCGTCGCCGCTGTGGCCGCAGTCGCCGCCGCCGTCGCCGCTGTAGCCGCAGTCGCCGCCGTGGTTGGGCCGGCCGTGGCCGCCGCGTCGCCGCCCGGCGCCGCCCCGGCCTCCGAGAGCGACTTGACGTAGGCCACGAGCTGGTTCAGCTGATCGGCGCTGAGCTGGCCCTCGTAGATCGGCATGACCGGCTGGTAGCCCTGCACGACCTTAGCCTGCGAGTTCAGGATCGACTCGCGGATGTAGTTCTCGTCGGCCACCACTTTGCTGCCGTCCGCC